>NZ_JADPJC010000094.1:0-59378 GCF_023073215.1 Bradyrhizobium sp. 35 | reverse complement strand
AAATTTCTCATTTAATGGCGGTCAATTTGGTTCCATTTGTAAGCCGACCGGGAACTGCTTTCGGTTTAAGCTTCACATGGATTTCGAATGCTTGCTCGCGGGGCGCTGTTGCGCGCTCAAGTGAACGAGAAACGTGCGCGGGGCAGCTACACGAGAAACGAAGCTTCGTGCGCGAGCATCGGAACGTCAGAAATCCTAGCCGAGGACTCTTCTCGCCGCCGTCAAGGGCACGTGCGACGGCTACCGAGACAGTTATCTTTCTTTGGCTTTCAAGGTGATGGCAACCGAGACAGCATCAACAGGGTCAGAAGCAATAGATGTCGCGTGCCTGCTGGGCTTCGCTCCGACAGTTCTCATCATGGCGTATGTGGGCGGCCTAAGCGAAGGAGCCAACGGGTTGCGCAAGACTTTGCAGCAAACACGGTTGGGAGGATCAAGAAAGAGTATCAGGAGCGGGATTGGGTCGTGCTTCGGAACCTCTCCAGTGGGCTGCTCCTGCGTGATCTCGTGGAGAAAGAGAAATTGCAGTTCGTGCGCCATACGTGTCGTTCTCCGAAGTGAGTTCATAGGCATGGAGCCGGGGATTTATCGAGGGGTCAGTAACCTAAAACAAACGAGCCTGGATGCAGAAACCGCCCCATTAAGTCCCGAGGCCGTTTTGCTTGACTAGAAGCGAGGAAGCAATTTCTCGTCCTCGTGCTGAAAGCGCAATTGAGCCTGGTCCAGGTCGCGGCCCGCTTCAGTAGGGTTGGGCGGGGTCAGGCATCGGCAGATTCGGTGCCTTCGGGAGTATCTTCGACGGGTCGAACTGCGCGAGGATCTGCTTGCCCATAGCCACCGGATCTTTGAAAAAATCCAACGGAGACGCGGGAAATTGAAGCTGCCTGGCAGAGAGTGCAGGGCGTTGAAATCGGAAACGTCATCGACGCCAAGCACTACCTCCTCACCCTCGACGACGAAGTGCTTCTGGCGGTTCTTCAGAGCGGCCGCGGCAATGCATGGGTAACGCTCGATCCAATCCGTGCCATGCGCGATAGCGGCCGGCACGCGTTTGTCCGGGGATACGTCCTGCTCTCTTGCGAGGCAGCAAAGGATGGGGAACGACGGATGCGCTCGCTCTAAGGCAAGCTGGGCGATTTTAAAGCACAGGGCCATTTTTAAATAAATAAATAATATAATGCCAATTTAAATGTTGACCGATATTTAAAATAGAATTAATTTGAGAGTGCCTGGCGCCGGACGAACGCGTCTGGCCACCGAGAAACGGCTCCCGCATCCCGCCCCTGCTTACGCCATGAGATGTGAGGGGCCGTTTCTTGGCCGATGGTGAGGCGGATCATCCTCCGCATGGCTACGTTTTTATCGTCCCCACCATGACAGCAGCGGTGTTACTGGTTGAAATCGCAATTATTATTGTTCTCGTCACGATTTGACTGACGCGAGAAACTAACAGCCGATGAGAAGCGGCGCGCGATCACGCATGATCGTCTCAGTCAGCTCGCCGCATCGTGCGGTCGATTTATCTTGTCAAAGTGGAAAAATGACCCGCCGGTCACACCGGTCGTTTTAGTCGTTGCTCTCACGAGCTTAGACCGCATGCCGGCCAGTATCATGTAAGTAAGGCGCCGCCAGATCAGGTTCATAACGGCTATGAGTGCATTTAGCCGCTCGAGGCGGACTTCAGCGCGGGCGCAAAGCGTTCGGAGAATGTTGCGGCCTTGGCTCCCGGGCTGCAGAAAGAGCGGCCGAGATAATCGTTGAACACCCCACGAATGCGATCGCGAGTAAGGCCGCACCGAAAAATAGTTTCCTCATCTTACTCTACTCGAGAGGACGTCAATGCCGTTCAGTCTTGGAGGGCGTTGTTTCGCGTCATTGCGTGTGAGGCTCGAAACGGTTTCCTGCACGCGGTCGTGACTCAAGCTGGGGTTATGGCGGTAGGACCTGCGTTGTGCGCCGCGCAACAACATATGCTCCGAAAAGACCGATGGCGGAGAGACGGCCCCGGCTTCAGGGTTGGCTTTTGAGGTACGCCGGAGCCGCTCCGCCAGCTTGGGCAAGCTAGCGAGACAGCAACGGCGCAGTGAGGACACGGGTTCCTCGCCGCGCAGGTCAGGCGAGGTTTAATTGGCACAATGTAATCCGCCGCGCTTTATCTTCGTTTCTACCCTGCGGCAAGCCACAATGCCTCTGACACTGCGGATGATAGGCCTGGATGATTACACGGTTCACGAGGACCGGCAGCTAGTCGGGCGCATCCGCTACGCCAACGAATGCTCCCCGGGGTTCTGGTTGTGGACGTGCATCGTGACGCTTCCCGGTCCGCCGTTCGGGAAAGCTGGCTCACTCGATGAAGCGAAGGGGCGGTTCATGATCGCATGGGAGAATTTCAAGGCGAAGCATACGGCGGAAGAGTTGGGGAAGGCCTTCGCTGAGATGAATCGCGCCAACCGACCAGACCATTATCTGCGCTCAGTGCGTTAGCGCGTCGCATTTGATTGCGACAAAAATTCGCCGGTTCACACTGCGGGCCATTTCCAAGCCGACGAGTTCGTCCCGGCTGTGTAGGCGCCAGCAGTGAGATTGCTCCGGCTTCAGGCCGACTTTTGGGTGGCCGCGGCCGCTCAGTTAGCTCGCGAGGAGCCGGCAAGATTCTCAAGCTCCCTATCGAGGTGTTCGTTCCCTGCTGGTCCACCGTGGGAAATTGACGGGAGGGCGCCGGTTCACGTTGGCTGCCTTCCTCATGTGGGCAACATGACGCCTGTCCCAGTACAGGCGGTCATTCATCCAACTCGCATTTTGAACTAAATCCTAAGTTGGTGGGCTTTTCGTTTTTATCAGCTTCTGTCATGTGGCGACGGTCATTTAGGAGAGACGTGCGTGGCGACAGGTATTGTGAAGTGGCTCAACCAAAGGCTATGGCTTCATTCAGCCCGACGACGGCGGGAAGGACGTCTTTGTCCACATTTCAGCGGTGGAGAAGGCTGGCTTCAGTGGTTTGGCAGAAGGTGCAAAGGTGAGCTACGAGATCGTGAGCGATCGGGGCGAGCAGTCCGCAGGTAATCTGAGACGGTAGGCGTGGCTGGGACAGGGCCCGCCGGTTCGCACAGGCGGGCCGGGCGCTTTGACCACGTATCGAATTTAGTACTCGCTTTGGCGGCAATCTTCGGCGCTTTCACCGCTCCAGTTCCTTGATGGCGTCCTTTAGCAGCTCGAGAAGCCGGATTTCACATGCCCCCATGACGAACTGATCGGCGTCGTCAGGCACGACAATCTGCCCCTGCACGTGTCCATCATGGGATTGGATGATGAAGTCTCGGGCCTTGCACGCTTCGTTGCGGACGTTCGTTATCGCCTCAAGCGGACCCCATTCAATTCTGACAGCCATTGCTAACCCTCGCTCTTAGCGGAACGCGCGCGAGCTACTGCGGGTCATGCGAGTTGAGGAGCGGTAAAGCCGGCACATCGATCGGCTCGCCTGGCGGTCGATCAACCCGGTTCGCTTTCTTTCCGCTGACGAGGACACCAATATAGCCGTCACCCCGCCCTGCGATCATCAGCCAGTGCGGGAATGCCAAGGACATGGTCGCTGGCCTCAAAATACCGCGCTCACGGGCGCCGTAGGACAAACCTATTCAATCATTTCGCGATTGAACAAGTCAAACATTTAATATATTTAATAAATGCATTGTCTATTTAATTGCGAGATATCAAGAGCGCGGGGTGCACTTATGCCCTCGATAGAGTCTATGCACTTCGGCAGCACAGCGCCTTCCGACCAGCACCGCGAGCCGGGTGCGCCTCCTGCGTGGCGTCCTTCGGCAGGTGGACCAATCGACGCCGAGCCGGAGGCCGCGAATGACACCGCGGGCGAATGGCCTCCGCTCCCGTTTCCTGATGGCTGGTACGCCACCTGCTGAGTTGTGACGCGGCGTCTGCCTATATGGTGCTGGCAACCGGCAAAGCCGGCACTTGAAAGCGTCTGCGGGCCGGCGGGGTTGCCAGTTAGCACAGTGGGCGAGGAGTCACCCAATCAGGATGATATGTAAGATACTCGACAGGCAGTGTCGGAAGAGGCGATACTCTTGAGGCGGGGTGATGGGCCTAGTCGCGTCATTTTGCATGTCTGAAGATGTACTTCGCTTCTACCAGTTAGCTGACGTGTGCAGGGAACGGACGGCGCAAGCCCGTCAGTCCCGTCGACGCGGAGCCGTGGCTAAAGCTTGCTGAGGACTGGCTCGAATTCGCACGAGCCGACCAGCAACGGCGCGCTTACGAGCCGCGCTGCATCCGATGAACAGCGACCAGAAGATCTGGCCGCTCGAGCACCTCCACCAGCTTGTCCAAGATGATGCGCTCGTTATTCCGGGGCCTCGGTTCTAAGTATTTTTCCAAAATGCGCTGGGCGTCACTCACAGCCTGAAGAGCTAGCTGTTCATCCGTCATCTGTTAGCCCCCAGTGGCCAATCAGAACGGAAGAACCTACGTGTAAGATAGTTCCAGATCCTTTATTGCCGGTTGATGATGCGGTGCTCACGATAGGTGGGGAGCCCCCGTCAATGGAAGCCATGCTACTGCTTCCGAGGCGAGGCCATTAGTCTTCAGGGGCATCCCATCGGCGTCCCAGTCTGGAATTTTGGGAGGCAATGGTGAAATCGGCTGCCCTGCCGGTGGACTGGCGCGAGGCTGCCAGGCCGAAGCATAGGGTCAGCGTCAACGCAGTCACCACTAGCAGCGCGGACATGAACTAGCTCACGCGCACCTCTCTCACGCCCGAGAGCGCGCATAGCCGAAGGCTTTGGCCGGAGCCATGCACCGCTGAATACCGACAGAATGACGATCCAGGTTCAGCCCTTCCTTCCGCACCTGCAATTCAAGCCAGTCGATGCCGGACTCGGCCTGAGCCGCCTTCCGGGCGCGGTAGTGTTTCACAATGGTCTGCGCGCTTCGGTATGAATGCCCAGTGATGTCGCAGGTCATCAGCAAGTCGCAGCCAGCCCGATCGAGCAGCATGACGCAGGTATCACGTAAGTCCTGGTCGTGCTTTGGTCGAGTTCGCTGGCGCCATTGACGAACATCAGCGTGGGGCAAGGCTTCAGAACGCCATGCTGTCTCATCGCCATTGCTGTCGCGTGCGGCCTGCGCCAATCCGCCAATACACGCTTGCGCTGGTCGACCGCTCGAGCGCGCTGCGCCCTATTTCCCTCATCGAGAGGAAGAGGGGCAAACAGCCGATCGATATTTTCAATCAGTTCGGCGGCCAGTCGCTCTGCGCGGATAATTGACTGGCGCGTGTTGTCGCGCGAGAAAGCCGAAGATAAATGCGGAATGCGAAGCCCCTTGCTCAAGCCCTACCACGCGAGGATCGTGAAGTTCACTCCCTTCAGGGCAGTCGAGCTGCACAGCCTCTACGCTCGTTCGCTAACGCAGGATAAATCGGGTTCCAGTCACTCCTCGGGGGTCCGCTCCCCCGCGGCTCGCCGTCGCTGCGATTGAGTGCTCGGAGGCGACTGCAATGCAGGTACAGCCGAGGCGCGTCGCTCCGCCTCTTGGACTTTAAGCCGCAGATCTTCCAGCTCTGACAGTTGACAAACGAGGTCGTTCAACCGTTGGACAAGAAGGATCGAGCTATAACCCTGCATCAACGCCCTCCTGAGTCTGCAGCTATCCAGACAGCAAAAGGACCCCAGCCTCAGGGCGGTGAAGCTGGGGCTATCGAGCCGCCTTGGTGAAGGCAGCTGCCCCTTGGGGAGGCACGGGAAAACTTGGCAATCAGTAAGTCGTTCCAAGCCGAACAAAATGAGCCTTGCCTTGGGGCAGTGGGGAAAGCTGGGGCCCGACTGCATCGCCCAGTTGGGGAGAGGAATCGGGCAAACGCGGTAATTGGCGAGCCCGTACCAACCGCCGTGCCTCCGAAAAACGTTAGCGGCCCCTGTCGTCCTTGCCGTCGGGACAGCCATCGCCGCCGCCGTTACCCCACGGCTCGCTTTTTGCTCGCCTCCAAAAGCGCGTGTGCCGGCGAGTGGGTCGCTCGATAGGCAGTGTCGACCGATCGAAAGCGCAGCCGGACGGCTGTAAATTAGATTGAAATTCCATATTTAATATAGTTTAATATAGAAATTAAATGACGATTTTCAGAGTTTTGGGATCATGCCTCATTCTCCGTCCATCGTGCCTCATCCATATCCACGTGACGTCTATCTTGTGCTCGAGGATTATGGAGGTGGGCTCGGCCGTGCCTGGAGCGAAACCTCCGAAGACGACACTGGTCGAGCGACGCTGATGCGCCAAATAATGGAAGGTCAATACAAGCACCCTGCTCGGATCGTGGTCTTCAACACGGTTGAGGGATGGTCGCGTGATGTAACCGTAGAGATCGCAGATGAACTGCGCCGCTGCTTTGTCGAGTTCGATGACATTGCGCCAGCCGCGTTGGAATTCATCGAGAGAATCGGAAGGAACTGACTGTGGTGCGCAGTCGTGCCTTGCTTTGGTTTGCGCTAATCTCACAAACTTATCCGAGATGAGGACGATGAGCGGCAGCACGAACAAACAAGCGACGACGTGGGTGTGAGATAACCGCCTGGTGCGGCATAAGACCAACCCTTCTTGTGTTTGGAGTTGCCATGTCGGTGGGTTATGGTCGCGCTGTTGAATGGGACGGAAAGATCCTGACAGGCTCGGTGGTCGTAAATGGCGTGACGACCAAAGTGACTGCGGACCGAGCGATCATCCATGCGTATGCCGCGGGATTCAGCGATGCGCTCAGTTGGGAGATTGATCGCTTTCGGATAGAAATCTTTGAGAAGCTGATGCCATTCCTCCTTCGTCAGAATAGTTGACGGTAAGCTATGACCTCGCCGCGTGTCGGGGATTTTTCGGCAACGATGCTGATGAACTTCCGCTGCCGTGCACCTTACCTGACTTCCGGCAAGCAGATATCGTCATAGGATTAAAAGAGGCGGAGCATCAATCGATGGTCGAACGCCGCTTTCCTGGCCATCGCGGACCGGGTCCAGAATTGGCACGTAGACGATCTCGATGCCGCAGAGCCCTGTGATGCCCTGCCGCACCTGGAGCTGGCGGTCGCGAACCTGATCGCTATGTTGCGAACGGACGACCTGCGGTCCTAAAGGCCCGTCGGCGAGCCCGAGGCAGGAACGGTAGGAGACGCGGGGCAGCCTCCGCTCGATGGCGAGTCGTCAAGGTCCACGTTCATAGTCGCCAGGATGTAGCCGAAGGGTGAGCGCAAGGAATTCAGTTCCTCGACCTCGATCTCCATCCGTATTCCCCATGCGGAATCGTTGCGGTGATCTCGACGTCATTGCCGGCCGACACGCGCCAGGCTGCCACCCCGAAGCACAAGGTCAGCGTCAGGGCGAGGGCAAGCAGAAGCATAGAGACGAAATGGCTCACGCGCGTGTACCCGCAAATCTGAAACCAGTTGAGAGCGTGCACAGAGGCGCGATTCGGAAAATGCAGACGATCTGACGCATCGGCCGTTTTCCCCATCCTTACACGGGGCCAAAAGCGCTCACGATCCCGATCGTGATCGGCACGAGCGCGACCATCACCCACAAAGCGGGCGAGCTGGAGGACAGGCCAACGACCAGTATCAAAACACCGATACCTACGAGGGCCGCTGAGATTGCGTAGGCGACTGCCTTTTCCATCTATCGATCCACGACAACAAGGGATCGGTCGCACAAGGACTCGAGGCAAATCGAAACGTTCCTTTCTTGATTTAACTCGGCCATAAAATCCTATTTAATGCTAGTTTTGCAACTTAATTTCGCCAAATTAAAAGGCGCTTTCTGCGCGTCGGGGCAGGGCTATTAACCCGGAGTCCTGCATGTTCACTCGAGTAGTCGTAGCTTTATTGCTCGCTTTTGCGACATCCATTTCATCTGAAGCGCGCCCCTTGCGCGCCGCTTTGCCACCTGAATGCAACGTGATTATGCCATGCGACTTTTCATCTTCGCTGGTGCAGGCGCAGAGATACACGAGACCGGCACCGCGCCTGCAGCGAGGTGCCGTTGCTAGCCTACGGATGTCTGTGGCCAGCTCAGGGGCCTTAAGTAGTGAGATCGTTAGCGGTCGTCCGGCCGGTTGCCCTCGATCGTTCTGCGGATGTGGTGCGGCGATCCGAGTGTTTGGTCGGGTAGTACCGGAACTGAACCTCGCAGCCAATTGGCTGCGCTTTCCCCGCACCTCGCCAGCACCGGGAATGGTTGCCGCGCGACGTGGACACGTCTTCGTCCTTGAACAGCACATCGCTGGTGACATCTGGAAGGCGTACGATGCCAACTCAGGTGGGCACGCAACGCGAATTCACCCGCGCTCCCTGCGAGGGTACACCATCGTCAACCCTCATGCGGCTTAAAGCCATCGCGCAGCGTTCCCGTTGGAGTTGTCTCGCCACGTTCCGGAGCATCCGGTTCGCGGCTTCCGCTCAAAAACAGGGCCGCAGCAGTTTTCGCTGCGGCCCTGAAGTTGCAACTTGATTCTGCGCCGGCTTGTTCTCGCAGTTTGTCCCGAACACCGAGGTTGATAGGTCCGCCATCATGGGAAGCTTCAATGCAGCCAGGGCGTTCCATGACGATCATTGGTGTTCACATCAGAACGATAGAATTCGACGATGCGGTGCTTCATTGAGACCCGGACACGATAACCAGCGGATATCCACGCTCTCGCTTGAGGACCTGCTCTCTTCAGTGTGCTCCACCACGCAGTGAAGGTGTAGGCCGATCTCGGCAGAGGCTTCCCCAAGATCGCTTCAATTTCTGAAAAGGTGAGGCGGAGACTTTGACCGTTCTCCGTTCGCAGCCTTTCATGCAATGGCTGGTAAATCGACCTCGGCATGCGAGCACCATATCGACAAAATGGGCCGGCTGCCCGGCATTGGAATAGCAGACTGGTGCATATAGAGCGCGGAGGCAAAAGGCATTATCCTTCAGGTCTGCAAGACCTCGCGGAGCCTGACGCAGCGACGTCTCTTCAGTGTTCCCTTAGCTCTAGGTCTCTCAGCAGCACGTGGAGAAAGTCGCTGGCGTGGTCATAGCGTTTACGACCATTCACGATCTCGCGGGTGCGCGGCTCCAGTGTGCTGGCGATGGCTTCAGCGCCGGGTAGATCAGCCTGGTGCGACCACTGCTGTAGCAGCCGATCAGGAATGCCTTGAGCGGATCCAGGCAGCTTCAACACACAATAATCGCCATTGTGCTTGTGATCAGCTTTCGCATAAAGAGCGAATAACGCTCGAAAGGCATTACGGGAAACGGCAGGTTTTGCCATTTAACATCCCCAACGTAAAATCGACTCGCTTTAAGTTTAGAAATCTGACGCGTTAACAAAATAAAATCCAGTGGAATTTAATCGCTTGCCCTCGAAAAAGAGGTCATCAGAACTGACGTAAATCGAAGCACTGTGCGTCACAGCTCGCGCCGCCCTGCATCTCCGATACCCTATGCTGCTACGGGACAATCGACCTTAGCAGGCGGCCGAGTAGGATGGGCGGGGCAGGGGCTGCCCCGCAAAATTGCTACCAGACCTCGCAAGTGACTGAGACGAACCGATGTTCGCTCAACCCGCTCCCGAAGTCGCTCTCGTGCGCATGATCAGACAGTCGGTCTAGCGCTGCCCGGTCAATAGCGCGCGATAGATCTGTCCCGATCGAGGCCAGTCAATTTGCATCGGCTGCGGCGACCCACTCGATCGGGGTGTCGCGACCGCAGGCCGGCACCTAGCCGCTCGATAGGCATTGTCTGGTCGCCATTTCATGGCTTGACGTAGGTCCATCCCTGCTCCTGCAACTGCATCACCCTAACGACGCCCGACCTCACCACTTGGGCTTGGGCAACGATCGGAATGTCTTTATTTTCGGCCTTTTGCATTTTCTCTTGCGTGTTTCCACAGGCTTTGAATGATACTTCCGGCGTGCTCAGAGCCATTTCCTCAATTCGCGCTTTCACCGGCGACGTGTCATCGCGGAGCATATGGAGGCCGGGGCCGAAGGTAATCACCTCCACTTTCACTCCTTCACCAACCTCCTTGTAGTATTGCGCGACGTTGAGTGCATTGTTCAATGCAAGATTCATTGACGCGGAGTCGCTTGTGTTGACCTGAAGGATTAAGCGGTGCTCTTTCTTGGCAGCAGACGATGGCGCGATGCGCGCCAGCTCAAATTGTTTTGGCGTCGCGGCCCGCGCCGATGAATTCGCGTGCGTTCTTGCCGCGCCATGTGCTGAGGCTGCAGGCAAACTGGGCTGTGCCGAGAGCAGGCGAGTCTCCTGTGCCGCGGAACTAGACAGCCCGACCAGGAGCGAGATGATTGTCGCGATCATCGCTGTGATAATCTTCGGAAATTTTGGCATTATGTTGTTTCTCCAAGCAAGCTGAGGTTCATGATCAATTGTTGGGCTTCGCGATCGCGCGTGGCCATTTGCATGTTGCCACCAATTTTGCACGTACGCTCTCGATACCATCGAGAGCGAACACTGCACCGGCGCTGGTCCCCGTTCGGCGTGACACATGCACGGAAAGTTCGCTGTGGCCGGGGATCGATTGCAACAGGCGAACGACATCGCCGTCAAGCGCGACACCGCGCACCGACGTAATTGTTGAGACCTGAAAAGGTGGATCATCATTAATGCGCAGGGATAGGGTGTAATCCTCGCGACGGCCCGACAGGCCGGCTCCATCAAGCAACACTTCGGTCAGGCCGCCGCGACAGCGTATCGACAGGCTCATTGCTGCGGCCCCTTGAGATGGTAGTGTCGCCTTGATGATCGATGAATAATCAACTGGCGAGGTGGTCTCGCTGACGATCCACGCCCCGGCTCCATTTGCGGGCCGATCAGAGACGCGAACCGGCGCCATAGGGTCTTCGGCGCCTCGGGCCCGAGCGAGGTCATTTGCGATCGCGAGCGTCACGACGAGAGCGATCAGGGTGAACGTCATTGCGCCGCCTGGCTCGAACGCGGCAGACGATCGAGCCAGGCCTGCGCCGCGGGAGAACGCGTCAGGCCAGGGACCGTCGCCGCCAAGTTGATCGACTTCCATTTCGGATCGAAACCGGGCTCCTGCAGTTTGTTGATCCGCGAGAACAGGCGGTCAACAAAGCGCGCCACACGATGAAAGCGATTGGATTTGATCGGCCAATTGAAAGCGACCAGCACGGTTGGAACGGCAATAGTTGTCACGCGTTCCCCCTGCCTGATCAAGTTTGGATAATCAGCTGCGTCCAGCCAAGATGGCAGATAATAATCTTCGAACTTGCTCTCGTAGGGGACCGGCAAGAACTTGAAGCCGGCATCCCAGCGACCACGTATGAATGCATCCACCGGCTTCGATGTTATGAAAACGACGGCGGCCAGCTCACCCCTGCGCATTTGTTCCATCGCAACCTGATGGGGGATGAATGCCTTATCGACCTCGATCCCCAGCCGGCTGAAGATCAGCGGGCCCGAATAAGCTGCGGCGGTACCTTGGGTGTTGAAATTGACCTTCTTTCCGACCAGATCACTCAAGCTCTGAATTTCGGGCCTGACGAATACGTGCAGTTCAGATGGAAACAGGTTGAGCACATAGGTGATCCGTCGCTGGATGTCCGGCACTTGGCTCTTGTACTCGTCAAGTGCGTCGGAATTGATGATTGCTGCATCAATGCCCCGCAAATACAGCAGCGAATTGACGTTTTCGGTTGCGCCACGGGTCACGATGGGCAGCACGTGGAGGTCCGTTCCATCATCGGCCACTCGCGCCATTTCCGCGGCAAGCCGAATGGGAGCTCCTTCCAGCAGACCTCCGGCTATTCCGACAGTCCAATCGTTCATGGCCGCAATTTCCGCCCTTGCATGATCCGCACGTGCCCGCGGAGTCTGCTGGGCCATTGCTGGGCAACAGCCCATGATCAAAAGCGGAGTGGCTATCACGATGAGGAGAAACCAAGAGCGTATTCCAACCAGCTGCTTCATCGATCCGGCTCCCCAGGAACGTCTACTCTGTTTTGTCCGCTGCGCTCTTCACTTCGACACGTAAGTTTAAGTTCGATCTGTCGATACAGCGCACGACCATTTGTCTGCACCGATGCTGCTAATGACCAAGTGCGTCGAATCGCTCCCTTGCCTCCTTGACCCCTCCGGCTGCTGCTCTGGCGTAAAGCTCTCGCGCCTTGGACGTGTCGCCGCGCGTTCCGCTCGCGCCCCATTTTGCAAGCAGGCTCGGATCATACGTTTCCGCGAGGGCGAAACTTGCCGGTGCGCTCCCTAATTCAGCAGCACGCTCCAGGACAACTCGTGCCGCGCCAATATCGCCTTGTCGAAGCAATCCGGTTGCGCGAGCGATCAATCGCACGAGTTCGGCGGCGTTTTCGTTCCGGGGAACCGGGGATGGCGCCTTCGGCTCAGCTGCTGTGACCACGAGCTCTCGCGCGAATTGCGCGGGCGGCGCCTGCGGCGATCCCAGCAGCAGTGTTCGGAGCAGTTCCCTTGTTGGCGAATTGCCGGCTCCGCCTTCGCCCGACACCCCGGCGGGTAGCCACGGTCCGATACTCGGGCGCGCTGCGGCAAGTTCTTGCTCATCTCGGCCGGATTGGTTGCATTCTCGCCGGAGCCGCTTTTTCAACTGTTCGGCTCGATCATCGTTTGCCGCGGCTTGCGCTTCATAGGCGAACAGCGTGGAACGAGCCAACGAGAGCTCTTGCGCCAGCGCATCTGCTCTTTCGTGCTCCTCCTTTAATGAGAGCTTCAGTTTAGCCGAGGTATTCTCCGCCGTTCGTTTGGTCTGCACCGTTTCTTCGGTTGCCTTCGCGATCTGCTGGGATCGGTTGTCGAGCTCGATTCGCGTCGTCGCGAGCGTCTCCTCCAGCTGTTTGGTACGATCGTGCTCCTGTCGGAGGCTTGCCTGTACCTGAGCCTCCGCTGCCTCTTTTGCACTGATCTCTGCGGCTTGTCTGGTTACCTCTGCGGACTGGGTCTCCAGGTCGTGATGAGCGGCTGTCAGATTCTGCTCCAGCCGGTTTGCCCGATCTTTCTCCCGCTCGACAGCCTGTTGCAGCTCTCTCGGATCGCTCTGTGCCCGGCGTTCGGGTTCGCGACCCTCTGCGCCGATTTCGCGGCTTAGCCGTGCCTGCACTTCGAAATCGTTGCGCGCCTTGACAAGTTCCCGTTCCAGACGCTGCGTGTGCAAGCGCTCCTCCCGGAGCGATTTCTGGAGCTCATCGGTTTCATTCTCGGTGGCCTCCGCAATGCTGGTCCATTGCTCGCGTGCATGCTGCAACAGCCCCAGCACGGTATCCTGCTCCCGTCGGCATGTTCGAAGGTCAGCAGCAAGGGCCCGTATCCTCTCCTGTTCTGTGGCGAGCACTTGCCGCGATCGCTCGGTATTGCTGATTGTGGCTTGTGCGAGCTTCAGGGGTGTCGTGTCGGCAGATGGTTTCAGCCGCGCCGCGCGCCACCCTCCCGAGCCGGTCGTGCCGCGCAAGTGCGTCGCCATGACATGGGCGTCGCTCGCCGGCCGATTTGGCTGCTGCGCGAGAACGGGTATGGTCAAAACCGATATTATCGTCAGGACAGTCGGTGCAACCCACGCCGACCTTGTTGCGCAGGTGCGCGCACAGCTACGAACACAATCCGAGGCAATCCACACGTCTGCGCGGCGAACGGGCGATCCAAGGCCCGACCCTGCCTGCATCGACGCTTGTGCCCACATCCGCGACATTAATGCGTCAATCCGTTTCTCAATTTCAATTTACCCTCAGGCAAAAATAAACCATATTTTATTTTATTCAATCATTTATCGCCAATTAAATGTTCGGCCGATGCTGCCGGTCGCTTGAGAAGGAGATCGTCCAATGCTGCACCGACTCCCCTCGCTGATCATTGCGATTATCACGAGCGTAGCTGTACTGGCCCTGGCCCAAGCAGGCGGCGCAGTGGCGGGCTCCGCGGGTGCCGGCACTGGGACGGGCACGGGCAGCGCCAACACTGGTGGGTCAGCTCCGTCCGGCATGGGTACAAATGCGAGCAGCGCCAACCCTGGTCCATCGGCGCCTCCAGGAATAGGGACACGAGACGTTGGTACCGGTGCAAACCTGAACCGCACCAGTCAAACCAACAGCCCGGACGTTCAACCCACCACGTCGAAGTCGCGGGCGGCGGCGAGGCCAAGAGAACTGCCTGCGCTGGCCACGCTCAAAATGGTCTGCCGATCGGAGCTTTTGGCACCGGCACGAGCAACGAGGAGCAGATGATCGTTGGACCGTCACCTAACCGAAAAATACCGGCAGCGAAGGTCGACGGAAATATCGCTGGAATAGTTGGTAGGGGCTCCAGCCTTTCGGACCAAGTGAGCCGGCCGCGCGCCGCACGAACTGGGGAAAAAGTGCTGGACGCCGCTGGACGCCAAAGTGCAAGTCCAACGGCGAACGACAGTTTCGCATAAGCGCATTCCCGCCTCAGAAAACAGAACTCGGTAGTCTGAGCGGACCGAGCCGGGCAGCCGAGCGCGCTTTGGCGTCCCTGCTCAGGTCTGCGCGCCGCCCGACGAAGGCGCCGGCAGGGCTTGGTTCTCCATGGGGCGCCTTGAAGAGGACTGACGCCCGGCACACGGCCGAGTGGGATTTGGGCTAGGCGAGAGCATTCACGCGGTTATGCGAGCGCTCGATTCCGCGGCATTCGGATCACGTCCGATCGGTCGGAGCGAGGAGCCAGCCGTGCATTGTTCGAAATGCTCGCGAAGCATGTCATTAGCCAAGTGCTCCCAGAACTCAGCTTCGGCGAGAAGCTTCCAGCTTCGATCTGGATGATGCGCAGAAGTCTGTCGGCACAGCGACGCCATCGCGCGCAAGCGGCGTACGGTCTCCATCCACTCCTCCCATTATTTTTCCCACCTTATTTTCTGTTTTGCGTCATATTGATTATGATTATACCGGATAATCAAATTTGCCTTCCGTGGCGCGACTACCGAAACGATTTGACGCGAACGACTTTCGGCTTTGCTTTCAAATTGTCTTTCAGATGAAGCGCTGCTTCAAAAGACTAAAACAGATAAAAAGTCAGGCTTAAACCAACTCAGGTGCGGGACATGATCCGCAGCATGCCGCTCGTGGATGATCTCGGTCAGAGCCGGAAAGGGACGCCGGATCCAAGTGCAGCACTTTTCCCGACACAGAGCCTTCACTCGCATCGGCCTGCCTTGAAACCCCGCTGTGCGCACGCCTCATTGGGGAGCGATCGGGCGGCTTGGAGCTGTGCAAGGGTTATCGGAGGCTTCAAGGTCGATCCGTGAAACGATCGTCTTCGAGTTCGCTGAAATTACGCGCGCCGCTCGCCATCATTGAATCCGCGTGCGGCAACTCGTCCCAAACCGGGGCCTACGCATCCGTGACGCCGGCCCTAGTCTCGCTCTTTCTCCGAGGCTTCGCCCTTCCGCCCTTCGCACTTGCTCTCGTAGCCTGTGCAATTGGGCAAGCAGGCTAACGAGCTCCATCGCCGTTTGACGCAGAACAGCCAAGCGGCTGCAAACCCCACTACTCACTACAATACCCCCAAACAGGCCCTTGCAGGATCAGCGATCGGAAGCGTTAGTTTGCGCCGACCTGCCGGTGTGACGCTTAACTTACGGTTCATGAGGGCGTCAGTTCGCTTTACGGCGATAGGCCAAAATATTTCGCATCCCTCCAGTAAGCCCTGGCAGAAATAGCCGCCAAGACAGGAATCTGGATGAACGCTGCGCCATGATTGAGCGCATCCAGCCCGTACCAAGACTAGTCGGTGCGGCAACCATGCCGCAACAGGTCAACTCCGCACACGGGGCGTCAAATGAGGCGGTCGGCCCAAACTCGTGTAATGCTAGTCAGTTCGGCTCCGCGTCTGTACCGAAGCCCGCTACGCATCAGCACAGCGGCGCTTCCTCGAATATCTCCCCGGGCCGCACGACCGGCTCATCGACCCAGGCCTCGCGAGCGAACCAGTTGTGATTGGCGCGACAGACCGGGCAACGAGTATTGCCATAAAACACAACGCTCCGCAGGAAAGCCTCACGGTCCGACCTAATACCAGTAGGAATCGCGCGACCGGTTTGCGGACATTTGACCATGATCATTCCCATGCGAGCCTCCCTAGGAAATTATTATTCGTTGTCGAACGAAAGAGAACCGGCCGGCTGGAGTGCGTCGTCATCTCAGTGTGGGTTACTTGGGGGGCATCGCACACTGGGAGTGCTTGTTCGAGCAGGGCGGGTTGCTCGTGACCACGTTTTTCCAACCGGCCGGATCGCTGCTTGAGCGATTCCTTGGACGCCGCCGCTCTTTGGCTCGACAGCGCGGGCGTTGATTATTCGTCTCTCGAAAGCTCCTGGGGCGCCACTGAAAATGGGCCAATCTGAGCGGGTGTGAGTTTTGGGCGTGCTATGCCGCTCGCGACGAAGACGATCATGTCGCCCGTGATGGGCAAATTGGCTAATTCGATCACCGGTTTCACTCCACTCTCGTCAGCGAAATATTCGTCGTTAGGATTTAATCCTGCAAATTAAGCCTTGCGCTGTCGGTCTGGTTTGCGACTCTCGTCAAGTTTTATTTTTTGCTGTCCTGCACGCAGGAGGCCAAGATCATCGCGGCGATTTCTGCGACGTTGTTCTCGGTAGGCTGTTATTTCTACGCAGGACCCGCTTCTTGGTATTTGAATGGTTGCATCCGGTTCAAACATGAAATAAATATTGATTATATTGAGATCATATAAATCTCGTTGTTAATTGTTGTCAATGACGTAAGCTGTTTTCGTCATTTTTTTGGTCGGAGGAGACGATGCGGGAATCAGTCCAGAAGAAGCGCAACTCCACCTCGGCTGCGAAGCAGTTGGCTCAAATGCGCGAGAACCTAGCGAGCATCAGCGAGAGGGAGCGCGTTCTAGGAGAGCGGAGTGCTGCTCGCGAACTTTACCGCTATCTGCTGGACTCTCACCGGTTGACCGCGCCGGCGACCTTTCTCGGAGGACAAGTGTTGAATATTTCTCCATCTGGGGTGAACGAGGGTGGTCAGCTGGCGGCGTGACCCGGGGCCGTATGGTCATTCGAAACGAATCTCAGTCAGGCGATGTGCATCCGCACTGAAGGTGGATTTGCACCGCTGCAGCACGGCAATCAAGCCGAATTTCCTCGGCAACTGCAGCTCGTTTGAACGCACCGCGGACAGTACATTGCAGGATGTTGTCGCCACCGCGTCGACACGGCGGCGAAACAGATATCGTTGCTATCGGGAATAGCCATGCTGGAAAAAACATCGGCAGAGATGGTGTTGAGACCCGCCGCGGGTGCAGTCTTCGCGCTGGTGGACGGTCGATCAGTGCTTTTCAGCGAGACAAGGCAGAAACTCTATGAGTTGGACCAGCTAGGGGCATTCATTTGGTGCAAGTTGGCAGAAGGCGCTTCTTTGGAAGACGTCCATCAGGAGCTCGGGCAGCTAGGCATTGGCGAGCGCGCAGCGCGCGAGTTCACGTGGCAGGCGATGAACGTCTGGATCGATCGAGGGGTGCTCGATCTCGACTGGCGAATGTCGGCCGATTGTGCCTTCTCAACGGTTCTTGGTCAGCGCAGGATCGGCGTCCGGGCTGCAAATCGGGAGCTCTCGCAACAGTTGATTTCGCTATTTTGTGTTACGGACGACAGCGGCGAGGAGGAGGATATTGCGATCGAGACAATGATGCTCGGCGATCGAGTATTCTTCCGCGGGAATGACGGGAGCATCCATAGATGTGAAGCCGCAGCTCTGGCCCCTACAATCAAAGCTCACATCACAGAGCGACTTATCCGAAGCAATCAGTGGGCTTTCGCGCTCCACGCCGCTTCTCTTGCAAAGTGCGGCATGGGCTTGCTGCTGTGCGGCCAACCGGGAGCCGGCAAGTCGACTCTTGCACTAGAACTGGTAGACGCTGGATTTCAGTATGCCGGCGATGACGTTGCGCTGATTGGGGCTGACGGAACGATCTGCGGCATCCCATTTGCCCTCACCCTCAAGCAGGGATCGTGGCGGTTGCTATCCCGACTGTATGGCGATTGGAACGACGTGACGCACCGCCGGTCCGATGGCGCCGAAGTGCGGTATTTGCCGATTCCGGATGCGCACAATGGGAGCCTCTCTGCCAAGTGGATCATCTTTCTGAACCGGGTCGCAAGCGGCCCCGTCGAGCTGACCCCCCTGGATCAGCTTGATTCCATCAAGCGGCTCATTGAGGGCGCTTTTGCCGCAGACGGGAAGCTGTCGCAGTCTGGCTTTTTCGCTTTGAAGCGGATTGTTGCGGGCGCACGATCGTTCCAACTTATCTATTCGGAATCGGCGCAGGCTCGACAGTTGCTGATGGACTTGTGCGATGACAAGGCATAGTGCGGCACTGACAAGCCTATGCAACTGCTTGCGAGGCTTGCCGCCCGTCGAAGTGGAGTGGACCTCCGTCATCGGGCTCGCAAACCAGACGTTGACGACGCCTGCGCTCATTGACTTCGTCGATCAATTTGCATCGGTGTTGCCGGAGGACGTGTGCACCTATATCCGCCAGATCCATCGCCGAAACGTGCTGCGCAACGACCGGTTGGCCAGTCAATTGGAAGAGGCTGTCATTGCGATGAACGGCCAGGGAGTTACGCCGGTGTTGCTCAAGGGTGCGGCAACGCTAGCCACAGCACCTGTCGAGCGGCGAGGAGTTCGGCTGATGTCCGATCTGGACATCATGGTCGTGCCGGACGAAGCTGAAAGGGCGGTCGCCGCTCTGGGCGCAATTGGCTATGAAATTCATGATCAAGCGCGCCCCGAAAGCCGGAGATGGTATGTCGAGCTAAGTCGAACGCGGGATGTCGGAACCATCGATCTGCAACGGGCCGCTCCAGGCCCCGCGTACCTCTATGCTGGCTCCGGACATGCCCTGAACCATTGCGTCCCCGCGCTGCTGGGGCGGGGACGCGTGTACGTCCCGACGCCCACTTATCGAGCGCTGATGTTGATCATCCACGATCAGTTTCAAGACTACGGCTACTGGCTTGGCGAACTCGATCTGCGGCATCTGGTTGAGTTGCGCGACTTGAATGATTCCGAAGGGCTGGACTGGCAGGAACTTGCCTCTCATGTCTCGGGCGAACTGATGAAAAACGCGGTCGAAACCCAACTGCTCGCCCTTGCTGCGCTGCTTGGGGTCGATATCCCGCGCTCAATGCGCACCCGGCTGATTCCTCGTCTGCAGTTCATGCGACAATTAATGCAAGCGCGCTTTCCGGCCACACGTGTGCCGTTCCTCGCAATGACGGTCCTGGACCTCAGAAACTACCGGCGGGAGGCGACCTCTGGTTGCACGCAAACCGGCATGCGGCGGCCTGGATTGTGGTCCGTGCCAAGAACGGACACCTTACAGTTCCTGTTGAGGGCCGCGACCGCCGTTCGTGTCGGAAAGGTGTAAAGCCAGCACGCTCGCACGCCTTCAAGGCCAAACAGTTTTAGCAAACGACATGTCTGCAATTGCGCGGAGTTAATGCCCTTGTCCACCGGCATTCCGATCGGACGACTCGTCGTTCTCGCGAATCCTGAACTCTTCGAGCGTGTGCCCCGATTGGAGCGCGGCAACTAGCCAGCGCGGCTGTTTACCACGCCCCGACCAAGTCTCCGTCGGGCGGAGTGGATTGAAGTATTTTGGCACGACTTTCGGGTATTTGCGGCGCGGCGGCTCGCTCGTACCGGCGTTGGCGGCCCGGCGTTCAGCTTCACCGAATTGATCCGGCTGGTTGAGTTGCGCAAGACGCTTTTCGAGTTCTCGCTTCTCGACTGTGATCTTTTCGGCAAGTATCTTTGTCAGCTCTTCGTGAAGGAGCCAGAGTTCCTCAAAGTCCATGGCTTCGAGATCTTGCCGACGCATAGCATTCTCGTCACCGTTTGACTGACGCCTGATCCATCTGTCATTCTCAGCTTACGAGCACATCATTGCCCGAACGCCCAAATCAACGATGGACCAAAGCCAGTGCTTCAAATCGACGCTACAATAAATAAATAGTATATTATTTAATAATTATTACTAGGGTTATTTTATTAAATGAGGGTAGGCGGATCAACGACTTGCTGCAATGCAAGAAAGGGGAGTCTCTCAATCGAGTTCTCTCGGCGGCACAGTCGGAGCATCCTTCCCCGGCTGGCCCCTCGGACATTCGGGACCTGAAGCTCAAATCGAGTTCAGGCGGTTTGGGCTGACGGACATTGAGTTCGTTGGCGCTCGTGCATATCCGAAGGCTGCAATATCGAGATCGCCCAGAACAAAGGACAGCCTACGCCAACCATATTCATCGAGAATATTGCGTCGCGGATGACTTGTACCGGCGCTCGATGTGATCCCATCATATCAGTTCGCTTGAATGGTTCCACGGCTGCCCGCTTGACGTGTGAATTTACCCGCTGCGCAATTGAATTATGCGGATAGCCCATTGTTTCGGCTTGCTTGATTGCTGCGACGCAGTTATCTGGGAATGCGATTTAAGTACGGTTCCACACATTTTGTTGGGTAAATCTAGTTCACCATCTTGATTAATGTCGATCCGGGGCATATTAAGTTTGGCGCAACTACAGGGTGCGAGCATGCCAGCTAAGAAACTCGAGTTAGAATCAATGTCCCTTGACGATCTCTGGTCGCTTCATGAGGAAATTAGCGGGATCTTATCGGACCGAATTAAGGCAGAAAAGCACGAACTGGAGAAGCGCTTGGCGGTCCTCGGGGGCGGGGCGGCTGTTTTGACGGACTCAAGCGGACCGGGCGTGTCTCCGCCTGCCAAGGCGAGACGCAAATATCCGCGTGTGCTGCCGAAATACCGGAACCCCCAGACCTCCGAGACCTGGTCGGGGCGCGGCAAGCGGCCGCGGTGGTTGGTTGCTGCGATGAAGTCTGGCCGAAGAATTGAGGACTTTCGCATAGGGGATGCAAGTCCGAAGCTTCGTCAGCGCGCGTAACCTGATCTGCATTGTTCGACGGGGTGGTTGGGGTTGAATGGCCGCCGCAGTGCCCGTGATCCTGTGGGCCTAATAGGCGTTGCGTCCCCGCAGCACTTCGAGGGGAGTTCGCAGCAGGATTACGAGATCGAGCCGAAGGCTCCAGTTGTCGATGTACCAGAGATCGTATTGTACGCGGGTTTCGACCGTGATGGCTGTGGGGGTTGGACCGCGGCAGCCATGGACTTGGGCCCATCCGGTCAGTCCTGGCCTGACCCTGCGGCGTAGGGCGTAGTTCCGCACGAGCTTGTCAAATTCTCCGTCATGAGCCAAGGCATGAGGACGGGGACCGACTAGCGACATGGTGCCGTCGAGAACGTTCAACAGCTGTGGCAGTTCATCGAAGCTTGTCCGTCGCAGCCATTTGCCGACGCGCGTCACCCGTCGGTCGAGGCGATGGGCCTGAAGGATCGCCGGCCCGTCCTCGAGCACATGCATCGTCCGGAATTTGCGGATCAGGAAGATCCGGCCATTAAAACCACAGCGTTGCTGTCGAAAGAATATGGGGCCGGGCGAGTCCAGCTTGATTGCAAGTGCGGCCAGCACAAGCAACGGGGCAAGTATCGTCAAGGCAAGCGCGGCGCCGAAAAGATCAATGATTCGTTTGGTCGCACAGTCCAGCTGCGTAAGCGGCCCACGCTGGAGTTCAACACAAACCGTACTTCCAAGGCTTCGCGTGGGGTGTCGAAGCAATTCGGATGTTGTACCGACCGGCACGAACACAACCGGTAGCGGCAAGACCCGCAAGTCGGCAACGAAGGCCCGAAGTTCGGGCCATCGTTCCGGGTTCGCTTCCACAACCACCTGGTCGAGCTCGGAGCTGCGAATGTAGTCAATCACGCGAGCCGTGAGCCGCCTTCGACAGGCAGGACCGAAGCCGATTGGGGGCAAGCTGAACCGGCCTCGGACACAATAACCATGCATCGCCAGCGTTTCAGGCAGTCCGGCGTTTTTCGATGGCGGCTGGTCGCTGACCAGAACAATGTTTGTGCTGGCGAATTTTCTGCCGCTCAGGCCCTTCCCGAGAAGCGCTCTCACTCCCCACCGCTCGGCCATAAGAAAGCCCAGGCCCAGGACAGCGAAAAGTGTGCCCGCTTGGTGAGAAGAGCCCGAACCAATTGCAAAACCGTACCCGGCCCATATCAAGAACAACAATGACGCCCATGCAATCCAGACGGCGCGCATCTGACTTCGCAGGACGAGGAGCTCGGCTGGCCGATAAAGGCCGTGCGTCTTCAACAGGCAAACGAGACATGTTGCGCTGACTAGGGCCAGGCCAAGTGCGTTGCTTAAGTCGCCTGCAGCCCATCCACTCTGAGCTTGGCTCAGCCACGTCGAAACGACGCTCGCAAAAAGAATGGTCGCAATATCCGCACAGAGCGCCACGTATTCGATCGAGTCGTACCGGAGGGGCCATTTGTGCTGGCGGGATAGTGACGGCCCGGGACTGACACGATCCGTAACCTCCCGATCGGGGAAATGTCGGTTCACGAAATTCATTGTCAGGACACCTGCAGTTAATATTTAATATATTATCAATTAATCCGAACTTTCAAGTGAAAAATACCCGTTTGGCTATTTAATATGTCGCACTGCGCGGAGACCTATCGAGATCCCTGTCGGGAATTCCGCGCGCGCATGCTGTCGAGGTACGACGGATCCAGCTCCGAAATCAGGTTCTCGAGAAAGACCTTCCCGTCGGCTGAGGCTAACCGGTATGCAGCCACAAGCGCCGGCCTGAGGGCAGGCCGATGCCTAACGATGAAACCGACGTCGCGCTTGATCAAGTCACGGAATTCAAGCTCCCATACCACAGCGTCTGTGGCGAACGCGACGGATAGCCGTAACGGAAGCAGATCCAAATCATTCGGCGCGGTATAGTACGACATCTTGAGCATCGCTGCCGTCGCAGACTGGGTCAAATCGTGCCTCGATGCCGCCGCGAGCATGAGCCAAATGTCGCCGCGAAACGGCGAAGAGCGTAATGCACGGGCAAAAGCATTCGAAGCCACGGGAAGAGCCGTCCTTTGCTCGTCCGCGGATATTGCCGGATCCCAGCTGGATCTCGGTTCCCCCCGGATCCATAGGTCTTCACGTGCTGCCGCAACTGAAGCCGGTTTCGAGATCGCATTCGGCCATGCTGCGGTCAATACGCCTGTCGGCGAAAAAGAATGACCACCGAGATACCAGGCGGGCAAGACCATCCAAATTGCCTGCACGAGCAGTGTGATACCAAGAACCATCAGAGCAACGCGGGGCCAGGCGGTGACAAGCGCCGACGCGAATCTTGGACGAGATGCCGGAGCTGGACCGCCCATCCAATCTGAAGTCTCTTTCGATCCCGGGGATATGGCGTCACGGCCTGCGCCGGGGACGCTTTGACCGAATGCCAGTCCAAAAACCGCGGCGATCAAAAGCGATGCGCCCAAATCCAAAATTTCATGGTCGGCAAAGGCCAGTACCGTCAGTGTAATCGAAGCGCCGGCGCCCAAGGCTGGGTACACGTAATCGTAAGTTCGCGACAGAGACCGCCTGATCAGAGTACAAGCGCCGAGCATTGCTACAACCACGAGACCGCAAAGGAACGCCCACCCCATATCCACAACAATTGCGGCGGCGGCCGTTGGCCTTTCTCGCAGCGCACCGCTTCCGATGTCCCGATAAATCGGCAAAAGAACGGTCGAAGCGCCTGCACCGGATCCCGCCGGTCGGACGTCCTGTAGCATCCGTTCTGTCGCGATCTGGCTGCTCGTTGACAAAGCGATCGTCAGATCGGTGTTCGTCCTGAACGGAATGACCGTCACGCTGGCAATAAGAAATATTACGGCGGTTGCGAGAACGCCAGCGGTACCCCACAAACCGAAGAACCACCTGCGAATTGCGAACACCGAGAGCAGGATTCCTGATCCGAGGAGCGAGGCGACGACGGCGGTTGAGTTGGTCCGAATGAGCAGCGCGGCCATGCAGACAGTCATTGCGATGATCGCGGCGGACAGAGCTGGGAGCGGCGCTGGCCCAATTGTTCCTGGCCGACTGCGGCGCCGATATTGATCGACTGCGCGTATTGCCGTCGCGCAGGAGAGCAAGAGGCCGAGCACTGCGACTGTTGAGCCATCGGGCCCGGCGACACCAGCAGTTCCCTTGCCGAACCACATAGCTGTGGCGATCGTGGCTATCAACAGCAGGATATGCAGGACTTGCGCTGCACGATGCCGGTCAAGTGTGACGACCGCAGTGACAAGGGCAGCGGCGAGCACAGAGCAATACTGGGCGAACGAGAACATCGTCGCCCCGGTATCGACTGTGATTAATTCGGCGAGGGGTTCGTTCAAGGCCGCCGATGCGGTTGCCCAGATGGCATTGCCGAGTGTGCCCATAGGCATCGGCACTGCCTGTGACGCCATCCAGAGCGCCGGAGCCGCAAGCACAACGCCGAGACCAGGCCGGAGTAGCTTGGCGAGCCCGAGGGAGGCGGATGATGGAACGATCGCAACAACCAGCGCAGCCGTTGCAAGTACGAACGACGCCAATATCCTGATTTGCAGGCTTTCCGGCATTGCGAGCGCCGCGGTGATTGCCACTAACTCGGCTAACATGACAAGTCGGATGATCATGTAAACACCAACTTGTGGTGCGGCCACTCCGCCGATCCGCTAGCCGGAGAACGTGGAGCCGCTACGAGACAGCCTCAAGACCCAGAAAGACCATAACGGATGTAGTGGCTATCATGATAGTAGTAGCTCCGGTGTCCGTCATATCGAGCCATGGCCTTGGTATCCGTTTTGCTGAGAACCGCCCCAATCAGCGATTCGTGAATGTTGGGTGCCGTGTGCAATGCGTGCTGCACGACATCTATTTTGGTCCGGCCCCATTCAACAACCAGGATGTAGCAGTCAATCAGGGACGAGGTGGCTCGGACATCGACCAACGGGGTCAGCGGGGGAAGGTCGACGATGACATAGTCATAGTCAGCTCGCAAACGGTCGAACAGTTTGCTTACCGCGTCGGCACAAAGAATTTCGCTGGTGTGAAGCAGAGGTCCCCGCCGCACGGCGGGCAGAAATGCAAGATTGGTCGTCGGATCCCGCCAGATAGCGTCCGCGAGTGAGCGGCTGCCGTTCGCAACTTCGATGATTCCGGTGACAGCTTTGGGCGCAAAGATAGCAGATAGCGAGGGATTCCTCAGGTCGCAATCAACGATGATGGCCTTCTTGCCGGTGTGCCCGATCAATTGCGCGAGCGAGGCTGCAATCGTGGTCTTCCCTTCATTCGGTAGGGCCGAGGTAATCCCGATGACCTGGGAGGAAATTTTCGCCGGATTGTGGTCGATGGCTAGCTTGATGGAGCGAATCGCCTCGGTATATCGAGATAGCGGCATCCCGACCACGGTCCGATGAACTGCGGTCGGCGACGAAACTATCCGTTGCTGAACATCATCATCGGTTTGCTGGGGACGAACTGATGGCTTCGGAGATTTGCGGGCCGGTAACAATGGGACCAAAGATATGCAAGGCAATTCCAGCACGGTTTCCACTTGTGAAGAGGTACGAAAGACGCGGTCCATGAGGTCTCTGAGCAGCGCCAGGCCGATGCCCAGCGCGAGACCGCCGAGGATGCCGAGCGCCAGCACCAACCTTGTCTTAGGCTTGCTCTTGCTCGGCGGCGGCGAAGCGGGAAAAACTACCCGCGTTTCCGAGATGGGGAATGTCTCCTGCTGTGTGGAGCCCATGTAACGCTGCAGGAAAGTCTCGTACAAGCTCCGCAAGCCCTTTGCTCGGCTCTCCAGATCCTTGATGGTCAGCTCAGCAGAATTGACTGAACGGGATTGAGAGACTGCCTTGGACAGCTGCTTTTCGATTTCTTCCTGCCGCTGTTTGGCGAACTCGAATTCGCTTCGGCTGACTTCGGCAAGTCTCTTGACCTCGTCGACAATGGAGACGCGAAACTCCCGGATCCGATTACGGACATTGACAACGGCCATGTGGTCGCGACCGACCCTGGCCGTCAACTCGGCCTCACGCCGCGTAAGTTCCAGATATTGTTGGCGTAGCCCCGTAATGATCTGACTGCTTGTCGCATCGGCCCCGATAGCGTCGAGATTGATCATCGAGGACGGCTTCTTCGGGTCGGAGGCAAGGAGAGATTCATACCGAGCCAACTTGGCCGTCGCCTCAGAAGACTGGGCGCGTGCGGCAGCCAATCGATTGTTGATTTCCGTGATCTGCTGCTCGTCGATGGGCTTTCCATCCAAAGAGACGATATTGTTCTGGACCTTGTAGACATCGACGGCACGTTGTGCAGCGAGGGCTTGGTCGCCGAGATCGCGCAGCCTCTCCTGAAGCCAGCTTGTTGCCCTGCGATTGGCATCGAATTTTGCATTGAGCTGGTCTGCAACATAGGTATTGGCTACCGCGTTGACGATCTCCGCAGCTCGGGCTGCGTTGCTCGAACTGAAATTGATCTCAATGACGTTGCTGTACCCGACTCGCCCTGCTGAAAGCTGACTCAGAAATGCGTCTACGAGAGTGTCCGACGGTTCGCTCTTCGCGTCGGGCAGGCTATCTTTCCTCGATCCAGTCGGTGCCCATGACCGAATTCGCTGCCAGAGCGACTGTAGAGAAAGCCCTGACCCATTAAAATCCGGATCGTCCGCCAGCTTCAATTGGTCGATGACCGCGACCGCAGTGGCCTTTGATCTCAGGAGTTGAAGCTGGGTCTCGATTTGACTGAGATCGAAAGCCGGCTCGGCGAGAAGTGATTGCTGCTGGACAAATAGGGGCCTTGGATTAGCCAACAGGATCTGAACCTGCGCGGTATAAGTTGGAGACACCAACCGGAGATAGAGCAGGCTGGCCGCAGTCACGAGTCCGGCAGTGACAAGGATAACGAGATATTGGCGCCGTAGAAGCCCGACCGCGAAATTGATGAGGTCGCTTATTCCTCCGCCGTCTGCCTGGGCGGGTTGAGCCAGCCAGTTCACCGGCATCCGCGATCTGTCCGTGTGTTGAAGGTTGTTCTGGAGCATCACGTACCTGTCCGACGGTGGGTCACGTTGGGGCCGCTCGCCCGCAGACCTATGTTAAGGGGCGCGCAGGCGGTGGGGGATTATATGCATATAAAAATCTACTTGCCAAATTAAATAAATAAATATATTAATGGGCATGAAATTGAAAATAACGGTGAGTCTGCCTTTTCAGTCTGACGTTGGTAAAATAGAGGATGTTCTGGGACTTGCGGTCTGCCGGTATTTGCATCGAGAATAATGCGAGCGTTTCGGGGGCGGATCGGCGGCCGGATAATTAAATTCCGTCGGATATTTTTGGTCAATCGCAACTAACCCAGATGGGTAAATTGAGGGCCGGCAGGAGGTGCCCAATGCTGGAACTGCGATCCCTGGCGATCCCTGATGTCAAAATAATTCGAACAGATCGGTTTTCCGATGCTCGCGGCTACTTCTGTGAGACCTTTCAGCGATCGGCTTTTGCCGAGAAGGGAATCCTGCATGACTTTGTTCAGGATAATCAGTCCAGCTCAGATCGGATCGGCACGGTGCGCGGCTTGCATTTCCAGCGACCGCCTTTCGCCCAGGCGAAGCTCATACGGGTGTTGAATGGGGCCATTCTCGATATTGCCGTTGATCTCCGACGTTCATCGCCCAACTTTGGCAAGCACATCGCCATCCAGTTGGATAGCGAAAGCGGCGAGCAGGTGTTCATTCCGAAGGGATTCGCGCATGGTTTCTGTACGCTGCAGCCCAAGACCGTGGTCTTGTACAAGGTCGATCAGGTCTACGCCCCGAGCCATGACGGCGGCGTCAATTGGGCTGATCCCGCACTAGCGATCGAGTGGCCCGTCACACCGTCAGAGGCTCAGATATCGCCAAAGGACCAGATTCTTCCTGCGCTCAACCAGCTTCCTTGCATTTTCGAATAGTGGAGATGAGTAGAATGCGTATCCTGGTGACCGGCGGAGCGGGCTTTATCGGTTCTGCTGTGTGTCGCCGTTTGGTGCTGCAGACCGGTGCCGCGGTGGTCAACATCGACAAGTTGACATACGCAGCCGACCTGACTTCGCTTGCGAGCATCGAGGGGCTGGGGTCTTATGTATTCCTGCAGTCCGACATCTGCGATCGAGACGCTATGGATCTCGCGTTCATCGACTACGAGCCGGATGCGATCATACACCTGGCCGCCGAAAGCCACGTCGACCGTTCGATCACCGGACCCGAGGCCTTCGTCAGCACCAATATAGTTGGTACCTACACGCTGTTGGAGGCGGCCAGGACCTACTACGAACGTCTGCCGCTTCCGCGGCGGAAGCAGTTCCGCTTCATCCACGTATCGACAGACGAAGTCTACGGGTCATTGGGGCCAGAGGACTTGTTTCGCGAGGACACGCCCTACAGGCCGAGTTCGCCGTACTCGGCGAGCAAGGCCGCCTCGGACCACCTCGCACTCGCGTGGTTTCGAACCTACGGTCTGCCGGTCATCGTATCGAATTGCTCGAACAATTACGGGCCGTACCAGTTCCCGGAAAAACTCATCCCGCTGACGATCCTCAATGCGATCGACCGCAAGCCGCTGCCGGTCTACGGCGACGGCAAAAACATTCGTGACTGGCTTTACGTCGATGATCACGCCGCCGGCTTGATAAGGCTGCTCCACGAAGGAAGACCGGGCGAGAAGTACAATTTCGGCGGAGATGGCCAGCGATCCAACCTGGAGGTCGTCACCCAGGTGTGTGACGTGCTGGATCGATTATCTCCGGGCGCGGAAGCGAGACGATCTCTCATTACGTTCGTGACGGATCGTCCGGGGCACGATGCGCGCTACGCGATCGACGCGTCGAAGGCGCATCGCGAACTTCGCTGGAAGCCGACGAGAACCTTCGAACAGGGTTTGGCCGAAACCGTCGAGTGGTATATCAAGAACCGTGCGTGGTGGGAGCGCGATCGCCTCGCTGTCTATGATGGCTCGCGTCTGGGCCTCCTGGCTACCCAACACTGAGGTGAAGATGACAGGGCGCCCGATCCTCATTGCCGGACGGAATGGTCAGCTGGCAAGGTGTCTTCGTGAGCTCGCTGCAGTGCGCGATCTGCCCGCGGTGGCTCTCGGGCGGCGAGAGCTGGATCTCGAGAACCGCGAAGGGATCGACAAGATCATCGCGTCGATTGCGCCGTCTGCAATCATCAATGCGGCAGCATATACGGCGGTAGATCTGGCCGAATCCGAAGCAGCGAAGGCGTTCAGCATCAACCGTGATGGCGCGGCGGCGTTGGCAGATGTCGCCTGGCAGATGAACGTTCCACTCATCCATTTCTCGACGGACTACGTGTTCGATGGTGCGAAACCGGATGCGTACGACGAAAATGACATTCCCGCCCCGTTGAATGTCTACGGTGCGTCGAAGCTTGCCGGTGAAGCTGCCGTACTGGCCGCGCACCCGCTCGCGACCGTGGTCAGATGCTCGTGGGTTTACAGCCCTTATGGCAGCAATTTCGTTCGAACGATGCTGCGGCTGTGTGAGACGCAGCCCATTGTAAGGGTTGTTCGGGACCAGCTTGGAAACCCGACCTACGCATTCGACCTCGCGGAGGCCGTCCTTCGGATCGCAGAACGGTCAGTAACGGACGATCGCAGGGCCACGGCGGGCATCTTTCATCTCGCCGGTCAAGGCGAGACAAGCTGGCACGACTTTGCGCAGGGAATCCTCCTCGAGCGTTCCCGTCGTGGAGCGCGGATTCCAGCGCTCGAAGCGATTACGACTGAAGAGTTTCCGACCGCCGCGCGTCGGCCCCGGAACTCGCGCCTGGACTCATCCAAGGCTGAACGCGTATTCGGGATTCGATTGGCGCACTGGCGCCATTCACTCGAAGCGTGTCTCGACCAGCTCGTCGGAGAAGGAGAAGTCGATGCTGAAGGGAATCGTGCTGGCTGGCGGCAGCGGAACGCGCCTCTATCCGATCACGCGCGTGGTCAGCAAGCAGTTGCTTCCGATCTATGACAAGCCGATGATCTATTATCCGTTGTCGACGCTGATGTTGGCAGGGATCCGCGAAATTCTGATCATTACCACGCCTTCAGACCGGTGCCAGTTCGAACAATTGCTGGGGGACGGCAGCCAATGGGGCATCCGGCTCAGCTATGCAGAACAAACCCGTCCCGCCGGTCTCGCGGACGCCTTCATTGTGGGCGCCGATTTCATCGGAAACGACCGTGTGGCGATGGTGCTCGGCGACAATATTTTCTTCGGCGACGGCTTGAGCGAACTGCTTGCCAGGGCAGCCGGACGTGAGGAAGGTGCAACGGTCTTTGCTTACCACGTGCGGGACCCGGAGCGATATGGAGTGGTCGCGTTTGATGAGGCGGACCGCCCGGTATCGATCGAGGAGAAGCCCAAACGGCCCGCTTCAAACTGGGCAATTACGGGCCTGTATTTTTTCGACAATCGCGTTGTCCGATACGCTCGTCGCGTTGAGCCGTCGGCGCGCGGCGAACTAGAGATTACCGATCTCCAAATGCGTTACCTTTCGGCCAAGGCGCTCCACGTTGAGCGCATGGGGCGGGGGTTTGCCTGGCTGGACACCGGCACGGTCGAGTCTCTCATCGATGCAGGGACGTTCGTTCAGACCCTGGAAAAGCGGCAGGGAATGAAGATTGCTTGTCTCGAGGAGGTCGCCTTCAGGCTCGGCTTCATCAATCGTGATCAACTTCTCGCGCTGGCGCAGCCGTTGGAGAAGAGCGGCTACGGCAAATATCTGAATGAAATCACGCGGCTGCCGCAATTCGCTTCGCGATAGGGCCCATCAGTGAATATTTGGAGTTCATGTTAAATGTACGCGTATTTAATTGACTGTTGGTATGAAATCGAATTAAAATATATAAAGTAAGTTTATTTAATCGGTATGACCATGCTGGTTCAAAAGGCGAGCGTCTTCGGCCGAGGAGCTCAGGCCGTTTTTTCGGGTGAAGAAATTCCCGCCCTTTCACACGAATCGACGTGCTGGAATGCATTCACGGGCCTTGGGCCGCCCAGCCTCTGGGCTCCGCCGTTTGCTGATCCGCCAGCAAGCGGGTCATCGACTCTGCCGCCTATCATTGGTGACGCCTCGTTCCTTCAACCGTCCCGCGGCGGCTCGGGGGATCCGTCCGACCTGCGCGGCGTTCTGCCGGGTCTCTACTCCGCATCTTTCCAGTCGAGAGTGTCTGCACTGCTGTCTTCGACGTCTCTGACGAGCGGACATAAGGGCTGGGGCCCGACGTTCTCATCTCGGGCTCACGAAGGGTCGTCGCTGACATCGTCATCGATTTCGACCCAAGGGACGACTCACTGGGCCCATCCGAGCGACGGCGTTTGGAATGTCGCTGCGAACTGGAGCGCCGGTGTCCCGGGGATCGCTGACTCTGCGTTCCTCGATGCAGCCGGAACGTATATCGTCACGAGCACGGCCAGCGTTGATATCGGGAGTCTGGTCCTTGATGCAGGCGCGACGCTTTCGTTCGGCGCGGGGGCGCCTTTTATCGTCGAAGGCGATGCACTGAACAATGGGACTGTCGAGGTCGGGGCGTTTCTTGGCGATCGCATTGCTACTGCGCACTTCAAGGGGGACGTCGGCGGCACAGGATCGTTCACAATTTCAGACAATGCGGTCCTGGAGATCGGAGGTTCGGTTTCCGGGCAGTTCTCGAATGGATCGTTCTCCGGTATTACCGTGTCGTTCGACACGGGAGCCGGTACGCTCGTCCTCGATCAGTCGGCCAATTTCCATGGGTTGATCGCAGGTTCTTCGCCGGGGGCCCCGCTTTCGCCAGGGAATCTGATCGACCTGAAGGATCTGCCCTTCACGTCGTCGATATCGGCGACTGTCCATTACGACAATAGCTCGAAGATCAGCGCGGTCGATTTCAGCAATGGTGCGGCCAATGTCACCTTGCTGTTCTCGGGGATGGACCTGAACTGGAATTTCAAAAGCGACGGGCAGGGAGGCACCATTGTCTCCGATCCACCCACGAATCCCACGGTATTGGAAAACCAGAAGCCAGGCACGCCGAGAAGTGTCTGGGAGATCCAGCCGGGCGACAATTCAACTTTGACCCAGGGATTTGCCACCGCAGTCAGCACCAATGTCGGGGGGACGATCCAATTCAAGATCAACAACCTGACCGGCAACCCGAACTATCGCGTCGATGTTTACCGGCTGGGCTATTACGGTGGTGATGGTGCCAGACTGGTTACAAGCCTGCAGCATCAGGCTGCAGCCGCGGTCGTCCAACCCGCTCCACTAAGTGACCCGTCGACCGGTCTCGTCGATGCCGGCAATTGGAGCGTAACCGATTCCTGGAGCGTGCCGACCGATGCGGCCTCGGGGATATATATCGCCAACGTCATCAACGGCACCGAGATTTTCCAGATCCCGTTCGTCGTAAGGAACGACGCTTCGCACAGCGACATCGTCCTGCAGACAAGTGACGAGGACTGGCAAGCCTACAACGGTTGGGGAGGCGCCAACCTTTATTTCGGGAACGGCCCAGGCATCAACGGATCAGCCTACGCGGTCAGTTACAATCGTCCCCTCGTGACGCGTGATGGCACCGGAACCTTTTCCGAGGGAGGAGACTCTCCGTTCCAGGCTGAGTTTGCGGCCATCTATTGGCTCGAGCAGAACGGTTACGATGTCTCTTACATTTCCGGAATCGATGCTGCGACAAACGGCTCGTTGTTGCTCAATCACAAAGTCTTCATGGACGCGGGGCATGACGAGTATTGGACCGAAGCTCAGCGCGCTAACGTAGAGGCCGCAGCGCATGCCGGCGTGAACCTTGCGTTTCTCACAGCCAATGAGATCTTCTGGAAAACAAGGTTGGCGCCCAGCATCGATGGCAGCGGAACGGCCAACCGCACCCTCATCAGCTACAAGGATACGCACGCAAATGCGCTGATTGATCCAACGGGACAGGCGACCGGCAATTTCTCCGACCCGCGGTTTGGTGCGCCTCTTCCTTCGAATGAGTTGACCGGTACATTGTTCGCGGTCAACGCATTTCGGTACGATACGATCACGATACCGTACTCGATGACCCAATTGCGCTTCTGGCGCAATACGGCCGTCGCGCAAACGGCACCCGGACAGACCGCCTCGCTCGTACCTGGCCTATTGGGCGTTGAATGGGACGTTGCGCCGGACAACGGATTCCGTCCAGCCGGGTTGGTCAGCGTCTCGTCTTCGACCGTCAATGTGGACGGAAAGTATCTGCTTGATTACGGCAACACGTTCGGAGCAGGCACGGCGACCCACAACCTCGTATTGCATCGGGATCCCGTCAGCGGCGCCCTGATATTCTCGGCCGGTTCGATCAACTGGCCGTGGGCGCTTGCTAGCGACCACGACGGACCTGCGATTCCGGTCGACCCTAATGTCCAGCAGGCGATGGTTAACCTTTTCGCCGACATGGGGGTTCAGCCAGCGACGCTGCAAGCGAACCTGACGGCCGCGATCCGGTCGACCGACAATACGAAGCCAACTTCTGGTATCACCAATCTCTCCGCTGCCAGCGTTGTCGAGGGGCAATCGATTACGGTGACGGGGACGGCCGCTGACACGGGTGGAAAGATTGCCGCCGTCGAAATCTCCACGGATGGTGGAACTACATGGCATCCAACCAACAGCAGTGTCGGCGCCGCGAGCGTGACGTGGTCATATACTTTCGTCACAGGCGCTCAGGGGACATATAGTCTCAAGACCAGGGCGGTCGACGACAGCCTGAACCTGGAAACACCTGGTACGGGCACCACCTACACGGTCACGCCGTCTTCCAACCTGACACTCTTCAGTCCGACCGATACGCCTGCGGTGATCTCAAACAGCGATTCCGGCGCCGTTGAGCTCGGCGTCAAATTCGTCCCCGCCGCGTCGGGCAAGATCACCGGCATTCGTTTCTACAAGGCGTCTGACAATACCGGCACCCACATTGGTGATCTCTGGACTAGCAGTGGCACGCTGCTTGCGAGCGCCACCTTCAGCAACGAAACAGCAAGCGGCTGGCAGCAGGTTGATTTCGCGACGCCTGTCAATGTACAGGCGGGCGTCACGTATGTCGCCTCCTATCACACGAACACCGGCCACTATTCCTCGACCGACTACTACTTCATCGACTATGACGGCCTTACGAAAGGTGCGCTCACCGCGCCCGGTAGCAGCCTCAACGGCCTCTATGCCTATGGCAGTAACCCGGTCTTTCCTGGCAACGCTTCCTCTATCAAGGGCCCGAATTACTGGGTGGACGTCGTCTTCAGCGATTCAGGCCAGACGTCGCCGCAAGCTCACGACGACGGCGGCTTCACGGTCAGCCAAAATGGTGTGCTGAACATTGCGGCATCGACGCTGCTCGCGAACGACACCAACCCGTCCGGGTTGGCCTTCTTGCTCACCAGCGTCGGTAATCCGGCCAATGGAAGCGTAAGCTACAATTCGCAGAACCAGACCGTGACCTTCACGCCCGCCGCCGGTTATGCCGGGGCGGCGAGTTTCACCTACACGATCACAGACACAAGCGGCCAAAGCGGGTCCGGCCAGGTGTCGCTCAAGGTCAATTATCCGGCCTCGGCGCAGAGCCTGTTCGGCACCAATGATGCGCCAAGTGTGCCCAATTCCGGCGATAGCAGCCCGGTCGAAGTCGGCGTCAAATTTACGGCATCCGTGAACGGGACGATCACGGGCCTGCGCTTCTACAAGGGACCGTTGAATACCGGTCCCCATATTGCGGATCTCTGGAGCTCGACCGGAACCCTCCTTGCGACCGCCACGTTCACGAACGAGACCGCAAGCGGCTGGCAGCAGCTCAACTTCTCCACCCCCGTCGCAATTACGGCAGGCACCACCTACGTCGCCTCCTACCACACCAACGGCAATTATTCCGGCACCCAGAACTACTTCTTGACGTCGCTTGCCAACGGCCAGTTAACGGCTACGGCTGGCGCCAACGGAGTCTATGCCTACGGATCCGGAAGCGCGTTCCCGACGAACAGCTTCAAATCCTCCAACTACTGGGTCGATGTCGTCTTCAACGGCTCCGCCGCCACCAGCGCGCCGCAGGCGAACGCCGACAGCGGCTTCACGGTTAGCCAGAATGAGGTGCTGAATATTGCGGCGTCAACGCTGCTCGCGAACGACACCAACGCGTCCGGATTGGCCTTCTCGCTCACCAGCGTTAGCAACGCTTCCAATGGAAGCGTAAGCTACAATTCGCAGAACCAGACCGTGGCCTTCACGCCCACCGCTGGCTATGCCGGGGCGGCGAGTTTCACCTACACGATCACGGACACCAGTGGCCAAACCGGGTCCGGGCAGGTGTCGCTCAAGGTCAATTATCCGGCCTCGGCGCAGAGCCTGTTCGGCACCACTGATGCGCCAAGCGTGCCCAATTCCGGCGATACCAGTCCGATCGAAGTCGGCGTCCAGTTCACGGCATCCGTGAACGGGACAATCAGCGGTCTGCGCTTCTACAAGGGATCGTTGAATACCGGTCCTCATATTGCGGATCTCTGGAGCTCGACCGGAACCCTGCTTGCGACCGCCACGTTCACGAACGAGACCGCCAGCGGCTGGCAGCAGGTCAACTTCTCCACCCCAATCGCGATCACGGCAGGCACCACCTACGTCGCGTCCTACCACACCAACGGTAATTATTCCGGTACCCAGAACTATTTCGCGACGTCGCTTACCAACGGCCAGTTGACGGCTGCGGCCGGCAGCAACGGAGTCTATGCCAACGGATCCGGAAGCGCGTTCCCGACGAACAGCTTCAAATCCTCCAACTACTGGGTCGATGTCGTGTTCAACGGATCCTCCGCCGCCAATAATACGCCGCCAACAGCGATTGCTGACGGGGCGGATGCCACCGAGAAGGGCGGGGTGAACAACAGTACTGGCGGCTCGCCCGCCACCGGCAACGCGCTGGCCAACGATACCGATCCCGATCCCGGCGACACCAAGACCGTCACTGCATTCAGCTTCGGCTCGACCAATGGGACGTTCGATACGCCTCTCGCCGGCGCACACGGCACGCTCTTGCTCAGTGCTTCGGGTGCTTTCACCTACACGGTGAACGAGAACGATCAGGCCGTGCAGGCCTTGCGGCAGTCGAGCAATACGCTGAGCGATGTCTTCAACTATACGATGCGGGACGCCGCCGGCGCCGCATCGTCGACCACCCTTACCGTCACCATTCACGGCGCCAACGACGCGCCGGTCCTGGCGATCCAGACCAGCAACCAGGCCGTGACGGTCGGCTCGGCGTTCTCGCTGACGTTACCCGCCGGCACCTTCACCGATGTCGATGCCGGGGACTCGCTCACCTACGGCGCAGCCGCTGGCGGTTCAGGGCTTCCCGGCTGGCTCACGTTCACTCCGTCGACCCGCACCTTTACCGGTACGCCGGCGTCCGCGGATGTTGGCACGGTCACCGTCACGGTCTCCGCTGCCGATCTCGGTAATCTCGCGAGCCGCGACACATTCAATATCGCAGTGTCGGCAGCTCCCTCAACGGTGAGCCTGTTCTCGAGCTCGGATACCCCGGCGATACGATCGGGGTCGGATAGCTCCCAAGTCAATCTCGGAGTGCAATTCACCTCGTCCGTGGCCGGCACGATCACCGGCATCAAATACTACAAGAGCGCAAATGATACCGGCACCCATACGGGCTCGTTGTGGAGCAGCACCGGCGCGCTACTGGCGACCGCGACCTTCACGAACGAGAGCAGCAGCGGCTGGCAGACCGTCACGTTCAGCACTCCCGTGTCCATCACGGCCGGCACCACTTACCTCGCGAGCTATCACAGCAACGGGCAATATGCCTCCAGCACCAGCTACTTCACCACCGCTCGCACCAACGGTCCGCTCACGGCTGCTGCGAGCATCAATGGCGTCTACACCTACGGAACAAGCAATCTGTTTCCGACCAGTAGTTACAACGCAAGCAACTACTGGGTGGATGTCGTGTTCAACAGCTCGAGCGGCGGCACCAACCATTTACCCGTCGCTGCGAACGATAGCGGCTTCGATGCCACGCAGAACGTTCCCTTCGGGATCCCGGCCTCGGCACTGCTTGCCAACGACACCGATCCGGACGGCAATACGCTCACGATCACGGGCGCGAGCGGCGGTGTGAACGGCGTCGCAAGCTACAACACCCAAAGCAACAGCGTGATCTTCACTCCGACGGCCGGTTACACGGGACCGGCGTCGTTCAACTACACCATCTCCGACGGCCAGGGTGGCTCTGCCAGTGGACTCGTCTCCCTCGATGTGAACGCTGCGTCTTCGACGACCGTGCGCCTGTTCAGCGCAAGTCAGGAGCCCAGCATTGTGGCGGCCAACGATCCAAAGTCTGTGGAACTGGGCGTCAAATTCCAGACGTCGACCCCAGGCGATGTCATCGGCATTCGCTTCTACAAGGGGCCAACCAATACGGGCACCCACGTTGCGGATCTCTGGAACAGCACCGGGACTTTGCTGGCAACTGGGACCTTTACCAGCGAAACGGCCAACGGCTGGCAGCAGGTCAATTTCGCCACGCCCGTGACGATCATGCCGGGAACGACCTACGTGGCCTCCTACCACACCGCCGGGAATTACGCGGCCGATCCGGGCCTGCTCGCCAACGCGATTACCAACGGTCCTCTGACGGCCCCATCCTCGGGCGCTATCGGCGGCAACGGTGTATTTGCGTACGGGACAGATAGCCTTTTCCCGACCAACACCTACAACTCAACGAGCTACGGCGTTGACGTTGTTTTCAGGCCGCAGCTAGCAGCATAGGAGACGTAAATGCACGCTGAACTTTACACCGATGGAATCGAAGAAATTACCGTCAGCGGAACCATCGTCCGCATTGATCTGGTCAGTCTTTCACCGACAGAACGTGACGCCCACAACGCCCCCAAACGCGTGTTTTCTCAGCGACTGATCTTTTCGGTCGAGTCCTTCGCCAATTCGGTCGACGTGATGCAGAAGGCGCTTCAGGGCCTGGTTGATGCGGGCGTGGTCCGGCGGAATCAGCCAGCTGAATCGCACGACGGTGCGTCGGGAGTACGTGATGCGTTGGCGCCCAACACACGGTCTCTGAATGTCTCTTCGAATTTCCGCTGAAATCGATGCCGCTGGCGGCGCGAAGGACCAGGTTACGGACGCGCCTGCGCCCGGATTGGCAATGCAGACCGCATTGGAATGCCTCTCCAAGGTTTCCGGTCACCATGGCATAGATCTGCCGGTCGAGCGTTTGAAGCACGCCTACGCGATAGCCGGCCCGCTCTCGTTGAATCTCCTGTTGCGCATGGCGAAGGATGCAGGCCTGCGCGCAAGAAGCACGAAATTGGATTGGGGCGCGCTGCTTCGTCTCGGAGAGGCCTATCCGGCGCTGGCGAGGCTTTCCAATGGCAACTGGATCGTTGTCCTTGGTGCAGGACGGCGAGCTGACGGCACCGAGGTCGTTAGCGTCTTCGACCCGCTCGCCGACCGCAAGCACGAGGTCTTGGTTGTCGATCGGGACCGCTTCTGTGCCCAGTGGGCGGGTGACACGATCCTGATCAAGCGCGAGCAGTTGACGCAGGATGGTCGGAGGAGTTTCGGCCTCCGGTGGTTCGTACCGGAACTGCTTCTTCAATGGCGATTGTTCAGGGACGTCGCCATTGCCGCCATCCTGCTCTATGCGTTGGGCCTCGTCGTCCCGATCTTTTTCCAGCTCGTCATCGATAAGGTTCTGGTTCACGAGAGCTTCACCACTCTGTACGTACTCGCGGCAGGAGCGGCCGTAGCACTCGTCTTTGACGCGATATTCGGCTTTCTGCGGCGCTACCTGCTGCTCTATGCGACCAATAGGGTCGACATTCGCGTGGCTACGAAGACGTTCGGTCATCTCCTGGGGCTGCCGGTCACCTTCTTCGAGCACATGGCCGCGGGGGTGCTGGTCAAGCACATGCAGCAAGCGGCGCGGATCCGTGAGTTTCTGACCGGGCGGCTATTTTTGACTACCCTCGACGCGCTCTCGCTGTTTGTTTTTCTGCCGGTACTCGCGCTCTACAGCGTCAAATTGACCTTGATGGTCCTGGCCTTCACTGCCGCGAGCGGCGCGGTTGTCGGCCTGCTGATGGGCCCTTTCCGGCGACGTCTTTACGACCTTTATCAGGCGGAGGGTGCGCGGCAGGCTCTTCTCGTCGAAACAGTCCACGGCATGCGCACCGTGAAGACGCTGGGAATGGAGCCGGCGCAGAGCAGGGTTTGGGACAGCCGCTGTGCGCAGTCGGTGACCATGCGATTCGGTGTCGAGAAGATCTCCGCAGGCGCACAGGCGCTCACCGGTTTTCTCGAGAAGATCATGACGCTTGGAATCATTTCTGTCGGAGCACTCGACGTATTCGCTGGAGAAATGACAATCGGCGCGCTGGTCGCTTTCAACATGTTGGCCGGCAGGGTCTCCGGACCACTGGTCCAGCTCGTGACCATGGTGCACGAATATCAGGAAGTTGCTCTTGCCGTGAAAATGCTGGGCGAGGTCATGAATCAGAAGCCTGAGCGTGACGGTCGGAAAGATGGGCTGCGGCCCGATCTCGCCGGCAAGATCGAGTTCGACAGTGTTTCTTTCCGCTACGGAGCCGAGGGAGCGCCGGCGCTTGATGATGTCTCCTTCACCATCGAGCCAGGCTCGATCTTCGGGATTGTGGGCCGGAGCGGCTCCGGCAAGACGACGCTCACAAGGCTGATCTCGGGCATGTATCCGGTGCAGCAGGGGCTGCTGCGTGTCGACGGATATGATTCGAGGGAGCTCGACCTGGCACACCTGCGCCGAAACCTCGGTATCGTCTTGCAGGACAATTTTCTGTTTCGCGGAACGGTTCGCGACAATATCGCCCGCGTGAAACGTGATGCGACCTTTGCCGAGGTCGTCGCCGCGGCACAGCTCGCAGGCGCCGACGAGTTCATCGAGCGGTTGCCCCGTGGCTTCGACACCATGCTCGAGGAAGACGCCTCGAACCTGTCCGGCGGGCAGAAGCAGCGGCTCGCGATTGCGAGGGCTCTGATCGTCAATCCGCGGATCGTGATCTTCGATGAAGCGACGAGCGCCCTCGACTCCGAAAGCGAAATGATCATCAAGCGCAATCTCCGCCGTTTGGCGGCAGGGCGTACCGTCATCATCGTCTCGCATCGGCTGTCAATGCTGGCCGAGGCAAACCAGATCCTGGTGATGGATCGCGGCCGCATCGTCGACGTGGATCGCCACGACCACCTCCTGTCGAAATGCACGATCTACAGGCATTTGTGGAACCAACAGATGAAGCAGATCGCATGAAGGAGCCAAGGCAATCACGCACGGATGCGAAGCCGGACGGTCTGGTCGTGGCCAGAACGGTCGAGCGACGGCGAAGGCTGTTCAGGCCGGCGCCGAGGCGAGCGCCGGTGATCGCCGAATTCCAGTCCGATGCCACCGAGGTGGAGCAGCAAGCGCCGCCGCGGCTCGCGCGTGGCACCCTCTACGGTATAATTGCACTCATCGTCTTCGCGATCGCCTGGGCGTCCGTTTCGCAAGTTGAGATGATCGTCACGGCGCAGGGAAAATTGACTACGACACGTCCTAACCTCGTCGTGCAGCCGTTGGAAACCTCGGTCATACGGCAGGTTCACGTCAAGGCCGGTGATCGCGTCAACCGCGGCGACGTATTGGCGACCTTAGATCCGACGTTCTCGCAGGCGGATTTCGATCAATTGCGCGGCAAAGTGGCTGCATTCGACGCGTCGATCGATCGACTGGGCGCCGAATTGAATGGAACAGAGTACGCCGTCACGGAACTCGCGAGCGCGGACCAGGTCCTGCAGGGCAAGTTGTTCTTGCAGCGGAGGGCCGCTTATGAGGCGCAGATCCAGAACTACGACGCACAGATCGCGTCCGCTCAAGCCAATCTCAAGACAGCGCAGAACGAAGAGGCGGTTCTCCTTCAGCGACTCGACACGATGCGTTCGATTGAAGCCATGCGAACCACGCTCATGGACAAGGAAGTCGGTTCGAGGCTGAACTTCCTATTGTCGCGAGATGCACGGCTCGAGGTCGAGAGCAATTTAGCGCGTGTTCGTGGCAGTATCGCCGACACGACGCATCGGCTGGACAAGGCCCGTGCTGACCAGAAGGTCTTCGCTGAGGAGTTTCGTCGCACCACTTATCAGGAATTGGTGGAGACGGTGCCGAAGCGTAACAGCGCGGCAGAGGAATTGAAGAAAGCCGAGCTTCGTCGACAGCTGATCGTCCTGCAGGCGCCGGCAGATGCTGTGGTGCTGGACATCGCGAACCGGACAGTCGGCTCGGTGGTTCGCGAAGCGGAAACGCTGTTTGTCCTGGTTCCGCGTGACGTGCCTCTTCAGGCGGAGGTCAACGTCGAGGGTCGGGATATTGGTCAGGTGGCGCTTGGACAAGCGGTTCGGATCAAGTTAGAAGCGTTTCCTTTCCAGAAGTATGGAACTGCGACGGGAGAAGTCCGAGTCATAAGTCAAGACACGTTCTCGCCGGATACGAAGGCCGAAGGAGCGCGCCGTGCGCCGGCTCCCTATTACCGCGTACTGGTCGACTTGTCGGACACGCACCTTCGGCTTCCTCCTGAGCGTGTTCAACTGATTCCGGGGATGGCGGTCACGGCCGAACTGAAGGTCGGCAAGCGTACCGTGATTTCCTATTTCCTCTATCCATTGCTGCGCGGATTGGATGAAAGCATCCGGGAATATTGACCCGGCTTGGGATGGCGATTGACATGATCATTAGTCCGAATTGTGGCGTGAAGCTCGTGGTCCCTACCGCGGTGAGCAAGCTCGCGCACAATTCACCGCTGGTGAACTATGCGCTCAACGGGCTGGAGCGTTGCTGGTTGCCTGAACACCGCCGGTGGTCGCATATCTACCATCTCGATGGACGGTCTTCACCGAATGAATCGATCCCACGCAGCGACGTATTTTATACCCTCAACGTTCTACTCGGGATGTCGCGCGTTGCCGGCATTCCAGACGGCATTGACCTGTCCGAAGTATTCCGCCGCAACGTTCTGCTGCTCACGAAACTTCCGGTGCGCAAGTACGCGTTCGGTATGGCGCTATGGAGCGCCGCCGAGCTCGGCCTCGAAATACCGGAACCGGTCAAATGCGAGCTGAGACCCATTCTCGCCGATGAGTCCCGGTGGAAGAGCTTCCGTGCGCAGGATCTTGGCATGCTGCTCACGGGAGTCGTGGCCCAGGCGAGGGCAGGCGAGAATGAGTGGGCGCGCTATGCACGGCCGCTCTATCGGTTCTTGAAGGACCGCTTTCATAGTGAATCGGGGTTGTTCTTCGATGCGCCGTTCGGCTTTCGGCGCCGTTTCTCGACATTTGCGACGCAGACCTATCTCTCGATCGCCTGCTATCAATATGGCGAATTCGCCGGCGATGCGTCCGCGCTTGTCATGGCCGATACTTGTGTGCGCGGTCTGATTGCGTCTCAAGGCCCACAAGGCGAATGGCCCTGGTTCTTCGACACGATGAGCGGCCGCATCGTTGATTTCTACGAAGTCTATTCGGTCCATCAGTATGGAATGGCTCCGGCTCTGCTGGAATGGGCGGAGCGCTTTGGGCAGAGGGGATCGCGGGACGCCTTGGTCAAGGGATTCAACTGGGTCCTTGGCCAGAACCAGCTGGGCCGGGCCATGCTGGTGCCTGAACTGAGCCTGTCCCTTCGCTCGCAAGTTCGCAAAGGTGAGTTGACAACGAAGGCGCCGCGGGTCTTGCGCGCACTCAAGAACGCCTGGCTCGGAAAAGGCGGCCGGCTGATCGACGGCACTGACGTGGACGTCCGGCTTGAGTGCCGTAGCTACGAACTGGGCTGGATCCTGTGGTCATTCGGCCGGCGTACTGACTTGCCGGAGCTGACCAACAACTGTGCCTTCGGCGCCTGACAGAATTGCCGGTGCACTAACGATTCCAAGCTACTGCTCGTCGGCCCCGCAGGTGCGAGAGCATCGTCATGGCGCGGTGCGCTCGCACGGCACACAATACGGCAATGGCCTTGAGGCGGACGCCGCTACCATGCAGGCGGTCGCTGGTCAGCACAGTCACAGCGTTTGGCGCGAAAGATGCGAGGACGAGCAACGCTTGCGCGAGCCAGCGCAATCGCCAAACGGGTTTGCCTTCCGCCATGTTGCGATAGTGCGCGATGTGTCGGTCCCATTTGGCGTAGAGCTCCTGGAGAGAGCTCCGGGCCGGATGGAAGACGATCATCTCAGGGGTGTATCGAAATCGAAGTCCCGCGCGTAGCGCACGCTCTCCCCACTCCATATCTTCGGCAACCTCAATGCCGGCAAACGGGCCGACGCGATCGAAATCGCGGCGAAACGCCGCCATATTGCCAGTGCCGGAATAACCGTGGCGCTCAATATAGAGCTTGAAGCGATAGGCGAAGACGCTCTCGTAAGCCGCAATGGCGTCGAGCTCCCCATTTTCTGGGCACCAAATGCGAACGTCGCCCCCGAGAACTGTGCCGGGCGGCGACAAGCTGAACCACTTCATCACGCTGCTCAGCCAGTCCTGATGGGCCCTGCAATCGGCATCGATGAAAGCGAGGATCTCGCCGTTGGCCGCAGCGACGCCTGCGTTTCGCGCCGGGCCGGGACCTGGTTGCGGTTCGCGCTGCAGCCGCACGCCAGGATGGCGGGCAACGATATCCGTTGGCGGCGTTGCCGAGCCGTTGTCCACCACGATGACCTCGAACGCATGCCGAGGCAGGGTCTGCGCGTCCAGGCTGCGTAAGCAGGCTTCCAGCGCATCAGGCTGGTTGAGATGTGGAATAATGACTGAAATCACCAGTTAATTCCTCTATTTATTTGGCGTTGGATTGTTTGCCTGCCTTCTTGCGCAGAGGTGCTAATATCCCTTCTAATGATACGAGCCGAGCCATTTAAACCTTGCAATTAAATATCCGGTGCGTATTATCTTGATAATAATCTTAAATGCAAACTTAAACAGGTCGTATGTTCTTCTGGGAGGTAGGTTTCAATGCGCGCCTCATTTCTGGGATGTCCCGTTGACCTGCTGACAATGGCAGAAACCGTCGATCTGGCGCGCGGGGCCATGCACAGCCGGCGAAGGCTGCAACATGTGGCGCTGAACGTCGCCAAATTCGTCAATATGAAGTCTGACCCCGTGCTCGCGGCCGATGTCGCTAACAGCGATATCGTCGGCCTCGACGGCATGGGGATCGTTTGGGGCGCTCGAGCGCTGGGGCTTCCGGCCACGTCGCGCGTCGCGGGCGTGGATCTCCTCACCGACTTGCTCGCGGTATGCGCGCACGAAGGCTTTAAACCTTATTTCCTGGGCGCGACTCCGGGCGTGCTGCAGCAGGCGCTGCAGAACGCGCGCGAGAGGCATCCTTCACTCGTCTTTGCGGGCTGGCACGACGGCTACTTCAAGCGCGAGCAAGAGAATGACATCGTCCGGGACGTCCAATCCAGCGCGGCCGACTGTCTCTTCATCGGCATGCCGACGCCTGGGAAGGAGCGTTTCCTCGCCGCCCATCGCGATAAGCTCGGCGTGCCTTTCATCATGGGCGTGGGTGGTGCGTTCGATGTTCTGGCAGGCGCCGTCCGGCGCGCGCCGGTACAGATTCAGAGGCTCGGCCTTGAATGGCTGTATCGCATCTATCAGGAGCCCGGGCGGATGTGGTGGCGATACGCCAAGACGAACACCCTGTTTGCGGGCGTCTTGGCGCAAGCCCTCATCAGACAGGCGCTTCGACACCCCCTTGGTGCGCCCGGCGCGGTTCCGCCGGGTCCGAGCCGGATCGGAGGCTGAGGCGTGCGCAAGCATTTTTTCATCCTTCTGGGCACGCGGCCTGAGGCAATCAAGCTCTTTCCGGTCATCAACCAGCTCAAGGCCGAGAAGCACAAGGACATCTCCGTCACGATCTGTGCGACTGCACAGCATCGACAGCTGCTGGATCAAGTCCTCAAGCTGGCCAACGTGGTCCCGGATTTTGATCTGAATGTCATGACGACAAATCAGACACTGGATCATTTGACCGCCCGGCTGGTCGGACAAATCGGCGACCTCCTGGAAAAGGTGAAGCCCACCAGGGTTATTGTCCAGGGCGACACGGCAACTGCCATGACGGGTGCGTTGGCTTCCTATTATCACCGGATCCCGGTCTCACACATCGAGGCCGGACTGCGCAGCGGCGACATCTTCGCTCCGTGGCCCGAGGAGGTGAACCGCAAGATCGTCGGCTCGATCGCCGATCAACATTTTGCCCCGACAGAGCGCGCGGCCCGTGCGTTGCGGTCCGAAAACGTGTCCGACGACCGCATTCACGTGACCGGAAACACGGTGGTGGACGCTCTCATCCTTGCGAAAGCCATGGTCGAATCCGATCCCGGACTGGCGTGCCGCTGGGACGGCATCAAGAAGCGTCACGGCAATCGGCGCATCATCCTGGTGACCTGCCATCGCAGGGAAAATTTCGGTGGCGGTGTCACCAACATCGTGAACGCGTTGGAGACCATCCTGCAGCGGGAGGATGTCGCCGTGGTGCTCCCGGTGCATCCGAATCCGAATGTCCGAGACCTGTTTGCGTCTCGGTTGTCGGATCACCCGCGGGTCGTCCTCATCTCTCCTCAGGAATACACGGATTTCGTGAGCCTGCTCTCGATGTCATATCTGGTCCTGACGGATTCAGGCGGCGTCCAGGAGGAGGCCCCCACTTTCGGCAAGCCAGTCCTTGTGATGCGCGATACGACCGAGCGTCCCGAAGGGGTGGAAGCCGGAACGGCACGCCTGGTCGGCGCCAACTACGACAGGATCGTTGGCGAGACGTTTCGCCTGCTCGACGATGACGAGACTTATGCTGCCATGGCGCGTTCGCACAATCCGTTTGGTGACGGACACGCGAGCGAGCGGATCGTGAAGGTGCTTCTCCATGCCTGAATTCCAAAAGATAAACGTCATTGGGCTTGGTTATATCGGGCTGCCGACCGCGGCATTGATCGCGAGCCGTGGACTGCAGGTGGTCGGCATCGATACAAACGAACGCATCGTCGACACCGTTGGATCTGGCAAGATTCACATCGCCGAGCCAGATCTGGACGGTCTCGTCTCCAAAGTCGTCTCGAGTGGCGCGCTCACGACGTCCAGAAAGCCGCAGCCGGCGGACGTGTTCATCATCGCGGTGCCGACCCCGATCGACCACGAGAACCGTCCAGACCTGGCAAGCGTCTATGCCGCGGTCGACAATATCGTGGACCTTCTCGCGCCAGGCAATCTTGTCATTCTTGAATCGACATCGCCGATCGGAACGACTGAAGCCATCGCGAAGCGGATCGTCGAACGCAGGCCGGATTTGCACATCGGGGTGAACGGCAAGGAGGACGGAGCGATCTACGTCGCCTACTGTCCCGAACGCGTGTTGCCGGGACGGATACTGACCGAGCTCATCAACAATGACAGGTGCATCGGCGGGATCACGCCGACCTGCACGCGGCGCGCCCAACGCTTCTACAAGATGTTCGTTCGCGGCGCTTGCGTCGGCACGACGGCGCGCGCGGCCGAGTTGGTCAAGCTGACGGAAAACGCGTTCCGCGACACCAACATAGCATTTGCCAACGAGCTCTCGTTGATTTGCGACAGATTCGACGTCAACGTCTGGGAGGTGATCGATATCGCCAACCGTCACCCTCGCGTCAACGTACTGCGGCCGGGCCCTGGCGTGGGCGGGCACTGTATTGCGGTCGACCCCTGGTTCATCATCGACTCCGCGCCCGACCTCGCGCGAGTGATGCGAACGAGCCGCGAGGTGAACAACGCCAAGACCCGGAAGATCATCGAGAACGCAGAGGCGCTGATCGACGATCATCCCTATGCGAACGTTGCCTGTTGCGGATTGACGTTCAAGGCGAACGTCGACGACGTGCGTGAAAGCCCGGCCTTGGAGATTGCCACGCATCTCGCGGCCAAATACGGCGAACGGATCAAGGTCGTCGAACCGAATCTGCGCCGTCTGCCGTCTCAGTTGGCCGATTATCGCGTCGCGTTCGTGACCATCGATGAGGCCCTCCGGAGCTGCGAAATTGCGGTTCTTCTCGTCGATCATGACGAATTCAAAATGGTGCCGTTGGCGGAGCGCCGGCACCTCGACGTCATCGATACGCGAGGCATATGGCAGGATATGCCCGCGCGAACCTAACGTGCAGAATCGTAGTTTCCCCGAATGGATCGAGGTCAGTATGCGAGATAGTCACCTGGGAATCGGGTTCGTGGGATACGGCTATTGGGGGCCCAATCTCGTTCGCAATTTCTCGATCAATCCCGCCGCCCGCGTCGTCAGCGTGAGCGACCTTGATCCAGGCAGGCTCGCCGCCATCAGGCAGCAGTACCCGGGGGTAGCGACCACCGCGCGATATGACGATCTGCTGAAGGACGCCTCGATCGATGCAATCGCCATCGCAACGCCGGTGCACACGCATTACGAGCTGGCAATGGCGGCGTTGAGAGCTGGCAAGCACGTGTTGGTCGAAAAACCCCTTGCGCCGAGTTCAGAGCAGGTGATGCGCCTGATCGACGAGGCGGATCGGCGCGGACTGATTTTGATGGTCGATCACACCTTTCTCTATACCCCGGCGGTTCAGAAGATTCGTGAGCTGTTGCTGAAGAGCGAGCTCGGAGACGTCTACTACTACGATAGCACACGCTCGAGCCTCGGATTGTTCCAGAAAGACGTAAATGTGATCTGGGATTTGGCAGTGCATGATATCTCGATCATTCATCACATCTTCGATGAGGAGCCGGTTGCGGTATCGGCAACAGGGTCGTGCCATGTCGTCGGTTCGCCGGAAAACATGGCGCATATCACATTGTTCTTTGCCAACGCATGTGTGGCCCATGTCAGCGTCAACTGGCTCTCGCCTGTCAAGGTCCGCCAGACGTTCATTGGCGGCAGCAAGAAGATGATCGTCTATGATGATCTCGAACCGACCGAAAAGATCAAGGTCTATGACAAGGGAATTACGCTCGACAGGCCTCCCGAGAGTGCCCATCAATTCCGGATTGGGTATCGCGCTGGTGACATGTGGGCTCCGCATATCTCGCCCAAGGAGGCGCTGCAAACGGAGGTCGAGCACTTTATCGACTGCGTGCGCACCGGGACGCAGCCGATCTCCAGCGGCATGTCCGGGCTGCGGGTGATCGAGGTGCTCGAGGCAGCTTCTCGATCAATCGCCAAGCAGGGCAAACCAATCCCGATCAGGCAATTGCCGCGGATGCTACCGGAGCGAGCCCGGGCCACGGCTTGATGGGCGGCTTGGCCGTGGCTGTTGGCCAGCCGAGCCCCGGGACGGAGTCTCGATGAATTCAGTGCATCGTTCAGTTCTGTTTTCCGGGGTGGACCGCTATGCCGCCCTTGTGCTGTTCCTTGTCTCGACCGCAGTGCTGTCGCGTCTGCTGACACCGGGCGAGTTCGGGGTCTTTGCGGTCGTCAATGCACTTACCGCCGTGATCGCCGCCGCCTTTCAGGAGTTTGGAGGGGCAAACTATCTGATTCAGAAGCATGAGCTGTCGCGCGGGACCATTCGCACGGCGTTTACTATCACCTGTATCATCTCGCTGGCAGTTGCGCTGATCCTGTCAGCTGGGGCCGACATCGTATCGCAACTCTTTGGGCAGGACAGCCTAAGGCAAGGTATCCAGGTTTCTGCGCTGAACCTTGTCCTTCTACCGTTCTCCGGAACGTTGGCCGCCCTGTTTCGTCGTGACATGCAGTTTGGGACGCTCGCGATCTGCAATCTTGCAAGCAACATGACGGTCGCGCTGGTTTCGATCGGGCTGGCGCTCCTGAACTTCAGCTACATGGCTCCGATCTGGGGTGGTGTGGCAGGAAGCATGGTTCTCACGGCCTTGCTGCTGAGCTCGTATCGGGATTTCGGCGTGTTGCGCCCTTCGCTGTCCGAATACCGCGACGTCCTCGGGTTCGGTCTCTATTCCAGCGGTGTCAGCGTCATCAATATCTTCTACAACCTCGCACCCCAGCTCTTTCTCGCGAAGATTCTCGATTTTGCGGCTGTGGGCCTCTATAGCCGGGCGATCAACCTGACTCAGGTATTCGACAGGCTCGTCACGCAGGTGCTGAACCCGATCATCATGCCGGCTATCGTGTCGAGGCGTGCAGCCGGGGCAGATCTAAAGGGCGTGTATCTGGACGCGGTCCAACTGCTTTCCGCCGTACAGTGGCCATTTCTCACCTTCGTAGCGATCATGGCAGAGCCGATCGTCTTGATCTGGCTTGGTGGAGCCTGGCTGGAGGTCGTGCCGCTGGTGCGGATTCTCTGCCTTGCAAATCTGGCGCTGTTCGCTGCGTGCCTGACCTATCCTGTATTCCTGGCGGTTGGACGCGTGCGCGACGCGCTTGTCTCATCCTTCATCTCGCTGCCGCCGTCGCTCCTTGCCCTTCTGGGCGCGTCCTTTTTTGGCGTGGAGGCGGTCGCAGCGTGCGCACTGCTGACGTTGCCGTTCCAGGCGGTGGTGGCGATATACTATCTCAGTCGGCATCTTGCGCTGCGGCCAAGCGAGTTTGGCCGTGCCGTTCTCAAGAGCGGTGTCGTCACGATGGTGACCGCGGTGGGCGTAGGCGCATGCGCGCTGTTGATCGAGGCAGGAATTCTCAATTTCGTTGTAGGCCTTATATCAGCGTTTGTGGTCGCCGCCTTCTGCTGGTGGTGGGGATTGATCGTAACAGGGCATCCTCTGCTGCAGCACCTTCGTCAAGCTGCGGCGGGTCTCGTCGAGGTGGCGCCCAGGCTGCGCCCGTCACGCTCGGTACTGTAGAGATTTTGCTCGATTGTGGAGACAGGGAAACTGACATGCCAATAAAGGAGACCCAGCTTGGTCGCGATGTCGGCATCCTGCATCCGGACCTGGTCAACCTGTATGGTTGCACCGTTGGTGACGAGAGCAGGATCGGAACCTTCGTCGAGATCCAGGCGGGGGCGGAGATAGGTGCGCGCTGCAAGATATCGTCGCACAGCTTCATCTGCGAAGGCGTTACGATCGAGGACGAAGTGTTCATCGGTCATGGCGTGATGTTCACGAACGATAAATTCCCGAAGGCAACGACCGCGGACGGTCGTCCTCAACAGGCGTCGGACTGGACGCTGCAGCGCACGCACGTCGGCAGGGGAGCGTCCATCGGATCGAACGCCACCATTCTGTGCGGTGTGACGATCGGAGAGGGGGCCTGCGTAGGCGCGGGTGCGGTGGTGACGAAGGACGTTCCGGCCGGGGCCACCGTCGCGGGCGTGCCCGCTCGGGTTCTGTCCGCAACTGAAGACATGGTCTTGGGCGGCGGCGGCTCGTCTGAGACGCAGCGGAAAGAGCATTACCGTTAATCTCTATCCAATCCGAATTTAATGCTTGATTTAATATAATAACGATATTTATATGCTGGATATAATTTCAATCCAATCCAAGGTCGTGAATCTTGATATCCTTCCTGGATCTGAAGGCTCAATATAGCCAGATCAAGCCCGAAATCGACGCCGCCGTGGCAAGAGTCATCGGTAGCGGGCACTTTGTGCTCGGGCCGGAGGTGAATGCCTTCGAGGGACGCTTTGCGGACTATTGCCGGACGGCCCATTGCCGCGCTGTGAACACCGGAACTTCGGCGCTTCACCTTGCCTTGCTGGCGACGGGGATCGGGCCGGGTGACGAAGTCATCACGGTATCCATGACCTTCGTCGCGACAACCGCGGCCATTCTCTACAGCGGCGCCAGGCCGGTGTTTGTCGACGTCGACCCTGTAACGTGGACGATGGATCCCGGCTTGATCGAAGCCGCGATCACGCCGCGAACCAAAGCCATTCTGCCGGTTCATCTCCATGGCTTGATGGCCGACATGGATCCCATCATGGAGATCGCGCGTCGTCACGGCCTGGTCGTCATCGAGGACGCCGCGCAGGCGCACGGGGCGGAATACCGGGGACGTCGCGCAGGTTCGATCGGCGATCTGGGATGCTTCAGCTTCTATCCTGGCAAGAATCTGGGTGCGTGCGGCGAGGGCGGGGCCGTCGTCACCGACCGGCCTGAATTCGCGCGCCGCGTGTCCCTGCTGCGCGATTGGGGCCAGGAGGCGAAATACGACCACGTCATCGCCGGATACAACTATCGCATGGACGAAATTCAGAGCGCGATACTGAACGTCAAGCTGGACTACATCGAACGCTGGACGGAAGCGCGCCGGTCGCTGGCCGAGCGATACGATGCACTGCTGTCTGATCTGCCATTCGTGCGTCCGCGGCCGCCCCGGCACGCCCGTCACGTCTATCACGTCTATGCAGTTAGATTGCAGGGCCGCGACGACACACTGGCGCGATTGCGTGATGCCGGAATCGGCGCCGGGATTCACTATCCGGTTCCGGTGCATCTGCAGAGAGCCTATGCGGAGCTCGGTTATCGCGCCGGTGATCTCCCCGTCACCGAGTTGCTTGCGAACGACTTCCTTTCCCTTCCCATCTACCCGGAGCTGCAGCCGGAACAGGCGGCCGAAGTTGTCGCCGCATTGACGAACGCAGTGGCGCTGCGGGCCGGCGTGGCCGTCAGCGACCGAGCGGAGCATCCACAAAGCGCCATGGCATGGTCCCACAACAGGAGAGCGTCTTGATTGATCTCAAGGGTAAACGCGTTCTGGTCACCGGCGGGGCGGGATTCATCGGATCTCACATCGTTGATCTGCTCTGCGACGAGGGCTGCATCGAAATCGTTGCCCTCGACAACATGGTCAGAGGCCGGCCGGAAAATCTCCGGCGCGCGCTCGGGCGCGGGCCGGTGAGACTGGTTCATGGCGACATTCGCGATCGCAAGCTGATGGAAGCGTTGGTCAAGGCGGCCGATATCGTCTTCCACCAAGCAGCGCTCCGCATCACGCATTGTGCGGCCGAACCGCGCCTCGCCAAGGAGGTCATGGTGGACGCCACCTACGACCTGCTGGAGCTGTGCATCAAGCACGACATTGAGAAGATCATCGCAGCGTCTTCGGCATCCGTATATGGCATGGCCGAGGAGTTTCCGACGACCGAGCGGCAGAATCCGTACAACAACCGGACTCTCTATGGAGCCGCCAAGGCCTTTAACGAAGGGCTACTGCGGGCCTTCAACGATGTATCCGGCCTCGACTATGTGGCGTTCCGGTATTTCAACGTCTACGGCAGCCGGATGGACATCCACGGGCGGTACACCGAGGTCTTGATCCGCTGGATGGGGCGCCTTGAGGCCGGATTGCCTCCCGTTATCTTTGGTGACGGTCGTCAGACCATGGATTTCGTCCACGTCCGCGACATCGCGCGTGCCAACATCCTTGCGGCCAGGTCAAAGATCACCGACGAGGTCTTCAACGTTGGAAGCGGCACTGAAACCAGCCTGACGGAGCTGGCTACGGCGCTTGCGTCCGTAATGGGACACCGCGGCCTGACGCCCGAGTTCGCGCCGGAGCGGTCGGTCAATCCGGTGCCGCGACGGCTGGCATCGACGGGGAAGGCGGAGCGTTTGCTGGGTTTCCGCACCACGGTTTCGCTGGAGCAGGGGCTCGCCGACCTCGTGAAATGGTGGCGATCCGAACGGGAGCTCGCTTCTGATCAGCGGCAGGCGGCGGCATCGTGATTCCGATCGCTGCGCCGCTGCTTGCGGAGGAAGAGGCCGACGCTGCGCGCGCAGCCGTGCTGTCGGGCTGGATCTCGCAAGGTCCGGAAGTGGCCGCATTCGAGCGCGAGTTCGCCGCACTTGTCGGCGCACCGCACGCCTGCGCCGTCTCGAATTGCACGACCGCCCTGCAGCTCGCCTTGGCGGCGCTGGACATCGGCATCGGAGACGAGGTGATCACGGTCAGCCATTCCTTCATCGCGACCGCAAACGTCATCCGACATCAGGGAGCCACTCCGGTTTTCGTCGATATCGAGCCGGAGACATATAATCTTGATTGCGCCCGGTTGGCCGAAGCCATCACCGAGCGTACGCGTGCGATCATCGTTGTCCATCAGATGGGCATGCCGTGCGATATAGCCGCGCTTCTGGCCATAGCGCGCCGCCACGGGATCGCCGTGATCGAGGACGCGGCCTGTGCTGCCGGATCGCAGATCCGGATGAACGGGGAATGGGAGTCGATCGGCAAGCCGCATGGCGACATTGCCTGCTTCTCCTTCCATCCGCGAAAGGTGATCACGACGGGTGAGGGGGGAATGCTCACCACCGCGAATGCCGAGCTTGATCGCAAATTCAAGCTCCTGCGTCAGCACGGCATGAGCGTTCCCGACACGGTGCGGCACAATTCGTCGTCCGTGATCTTCGAGGAATACGTCGTTGTGGGCTACAACTACCGAATGACGGACATGCAGGCCGCGATTGGGCGCAAACAGCTCGAGCGGCTCCCGGAACTGATAGCGCGCCGGCGAGCCGTCGCCGCCAATTATGCCGAACAGCTCGGCAATCTGGAAGGGTTGCGGTTACCGACTGAACCGGCGTGGGCCAGATCCAACTGGCAGAGCTATTGCGTACGTCTTCCAGACCGCCTCGACCAGCGCATCGTGATGCAACATCTCCTCGATAAGGGCATCGCAACCCGCCGCGGCATCATGTGCGCCCATCGTGAGCAGCCTTATTCGGGCCTTGTCCAGAGACAGGATCTGCGTCAATCCGAACTCGCCCAGGATCGGTCGATCTTGCTGCCCATCTATGCACAGATGAGCGCCGAGGAGACCTCGAGGGTGAGTGCTGCGGTGCGGGCAGAGTTGGAACGATGATCCCGGGGATCGCCGACCAAAAGGCATTGCAACTTTTGGTCGTGATCGCGAGCTATGGGACTGCCAATAATGCCTACCTGGATCGAGTGATCAAGGAATACCGGTCCATGTCGTTCGACGTGGACATCATCATTATCTCCAACATTGACAAGAAGCCGGCTGCAGATATCGAGTGTGTCGTTGGCCTTCCCAACAAGAATCCCTGGTCGCTTCCCTTCGCGCACAAGGAGTTGTTTGCAGCGCGGGCTGATCGGTATGATCTGTTCATTTATTCCGAAGACGATATCCTGGTCACTGAAAAAAATATTCGAGCGTTTCTCGACGTGACCTCCGTGTTGAATGAGGACGAGGTTGCCGGATGGATGCTCGTCGAGAGAGCGTCGAACGGCGAATTGAATTATCCGCAGGCCCACGGTTCCTTCCACTGGGATTGTACGTCGGTCAAGTCCAGGGGAATTTACCATCTTGCCCATTTTACCAACGAGCATGCTGCCAGCTATATGCTCACCCGGCAGCAGCTTGCAAGAGCAATTGGGTCCGGCGGTTTTTTCGTCGGGCCTCACGAAGGCAAGTACGACCTGCCTTGCACCGCTGCAACCGATCCATTCACCCAGTGTGGCTTCAAGAAGCTGATACCAATTTCCCATATCGATGATTTCTCGGCGCACCATTTACCGAACAAATATATCAACCGGCTCGGCGTCGATCGCCCACAATTGGACGCACAACTATCCGTCCTGATGCAGATCGCGCGTGAGGGGAACAATGCCGTTCCGCTGTTCAGCGCCGAGACCAGGCTCTGGCACGGCATGTATTCGAAAGACTACTACGAGCCGGCCAGGGACGAGGTGTTGTCCGCTGTACCGCAAAGCGCGGCCGTATTGTCGATCGGGTCCTGCTCGGCTGCAAACGAACGCCGACTGCTGGAGAGAGGTAACCGAGTGGTGACTATTCCCCTCGACCCCGTTGTGGGTAGCGGCCTGGCCCAGCTTGGGGCTGAGGTGGTGTTAGGGGACGTCATAACGGCGAGGTCAAAAATTGCAGCGGAGCGGTTTGACCGACTGCTGTTCGTTGATGTCTTGCAATTCATTCGTGATCCGGCGCATCTCCTCAATCTGTTTGCCGATCTCCTGGCTCCGGATGGACGAGTGATCATTTGCGCGCCAAACCACCCCTCTCTTCGGTACGCCTGGGAATGCGCGAAATCCAGCAGCGTCTTTCGACGCTGGGGGAGCTTCGATGCCGTGGGAATCCACGACACGACAGCCGGGAAAATTCAGAAGTGGTGTGCGCAAGCCGGTCTGGCGATCGAGAAGATTGAGAGGCGCGCTCCGCATCGCGCCAGTCCGAAGTTGAAATTCCTGTCTTCTGTGCTGGCGCCCGACCTTGTTGCGACCGCCACGAGGCGTGAATCGCTAAGGCCGTTCCTTCGCAAGGATCACGGCATGGAGCAAATGGAGGTTTCCAGAAGGAACGTCGTTCAATGAGCTTGGAGGCTGCCAGAAGAATCCAGATCGACGACATGCAGGGACGCGCTGGTGCTGCGCAGGACACTGCTGCGCAAAGCTACTACACCCGCTCTCGCCGCGAGATACGGTCGTTGCTGCCCAACCACGCCTCCCGGATCCTCGAAGTGGGACCTGGCGCAGGTTTCACTCTTGCCTGGCTCAAGTCGATCTACCCTGCCGCTACGACATTCGGAGTCGAGCTCAATCAAGAACTTGAAGCCGACCTGAAACAGAACGCCGATGTCGCGATGATCGGAGACGTCGACGATTTGGTATCAGGAGTCGGTAGCAAGTTTGACCTCATCTTGTTGCTTGATGTCCTTGAACACGTTCCGGATCCAACGCGCACACTTCAGGTCATCACCAGAAACCTTCTCATGGATGGTGGGCGCGTAATCGTTTCTGTTCCGAACATCGCACATCTGAGCGTGACGATTCCGCTGCTCTTCCGGCGTCGATTTGAATACACAGATTCGGGAATTCTTGACCGAACCCATTTTAAGTTCTTTGTCGAAGGCACCGCCGTCAAGCTTCTCAACGATTCAAGTCTGGTCGTTAAGGACGGTCTGATCACGGGCATTGAAGGTCCAAAATCGAAGATGTTGGATAGACTTACCTTCGGCGGCCTGACCCATCACCTGGCAAAGCAATATATTATGGCGGGTGAGCTCACCACTGCATTGATCGCGCAGCCGAAAATCAATTGGAAGAAGAACCGGCTGATCAGCTAGCGGAGCGATAGCCGTCAGGCGGACCGCTCCGATTCCCTAAGATGCGCACTGGCCGTCGGGCGCGTCAACTACGGGCGGGACAATCCGCGAATTCACCTTCGAGCATAGATCGTGAAATCGCCCCAAGCAGGACCTCGGCATGCCGTTTGGAGCATATGACGGGATCAAAACGGCCTTTTGAATCTGCCGACAGTTGTTCGCGCACCCCGGACCAATAGTCGCGATGGGCAACGACTGACTTCATGGCGGAGACGAGTTCATCCATATTCTTCTGCGGCTGAAATCGCATAAGGCTCGAACTATGCCAATTTGCGCTTTCAGGATCGCCAACAGGGTTCGGCACCACGAAGCCTCGGCTACCGTCCAGACCGATCTGCTCACGCGCGCCGCCGACGTCACTCACGATTGTGGGCAAACCCGCGCTTAGCGCTTCCATGGAGGCCAATGACCATCCCTCAAAGAAGGAGTTCAGAACAAAGCAATCGGCGGCGGCCAGCAGGATGGACGGATCCGGAAACGAATGCCGGAGGTGAATTCGATCCTTGCAAGGCATCTTGTCGCGAAGCGTACAGACTTGACGCGTGTACACAGTATCGTCCAGGCGGCCGGCGATCAGCAGATGTACGTTGTGATGATCTTCTGCGACTTCGGAGAATGCCCGCACCAGGCCGTATGCATTCTTCTGGACGGTGTGACGACCGAGCGAGAGAAAGAGAAACTCGTCATTGAGGCCCAGCCAAGCCCGGGCCTTCGACCGGTTCACCGGCGGGCGATGTGTCTGGTTGAATGCATTGGGGATGGTGATGACCGCACGATCGGAATAGGCCGGATTGCCCGACAGGTACTGACGCCGCACGAGCTCGCTTACCGCGACAAAGCAGGTGACGTGTTCCGATCTCTGACGTTCTTCCGTCCAATTGGTGCTTATGGGAGTTGGAATGCCGTGGAGCGTCTCCACGACCGGAACGCGGGCGTCTTTGGCCGCCTGCAAGAGCCAACCCGGCGGATCGTGCGCGCTGATAACGTCAGGACGGTTCGCTTTGATCCAGAGACAAGCGTCGCTTGGTGAGGCGGCAACGACCGCCGTGCCTTCCCTCTGCAAGGTCGTGAACAGTTGTCCGACGGGCGCCGACGATGAATGTGCGCACATGACCGTTACGCGAAGCCCGAAATGGGGGAGGCGACGCGCAAGAAAGGCGACAAATTCATCCAGCCCGCCGGCGTCGAGCACCGGAGTGACGATGAGGCAATGGACACTTCCCGGCGACACGAGAAAGTCGTCGGGATTCGACACGCTGCTGGTCGGAATAGAGGCGGGCGCCGCCGGTGCATGCGGCGCGACTGTCGCATCGTACGGCATGAGCGGCTTCGACCAGTCGTCAACGAGACCGTCGCTTCCGGAAGCCAACCGGCTGCCGATGAGCAGTTTCTTCCCGACGCGTCTCAGGCTTGGCGGCAGTCGCCAGGAATTTCGTTGTGCCCAAAGCGTCGCGCGCCCTCGTAAGGAAAGGTCGTTCTGGCTGATACCCTTCATGAGTTCGAATGCTCGTCCGTCCCGATTTCCTGATGCGGATACGTAAACTGAAAATTAAGGATTAGATATATATTGCACCGAACTAGAAATCCAATTAAATCGTTGGCATTATTATCTCGATCATTGTTTTGGATATCCGATCAGATATGTCGCTTCATGACTTGATGAACAGCCGGCGCGGATCGGGGACAATCAACATTGGGATGCGGGGCTCGAGAAGCATGGAAAGCGCCTTCCAGAGGCCTTCGGCGGGAATGGATGCGCCGTGAGTTCCGTAGATGCGATCATTCCCTGCTATCAGTATGGGCATTTCCTTTGGGAATGCGCCGACAGCATATTGAGGCAGTGCGGACCCGAGTTGCGGCTGCTGATTATTGACGATGCGTCGACGGATAATACACCCCAGGTCGCGGAGGAACTGGTTCGTGCAGATTCTCGGGTCGAGTTTCGCAGGCATGCCGTCAACCACGGTCACATCTCCACTTTCAACGAGGGGCTCGCCTGGGCCGCTGCGGACTACATGATTCTGCTCTCCGCAGACGATTACTTGATGCCGGGTGCGATCGAGAGGTCGGTGAGGCTGATGGATGACAATCCCTCCGTCGGCCTCACGTTTGGAGGCGCAGTCGCGCTTCACCAAGGTCACGAGGAGGTTGTGCCGCTGCCGCCTGAACTTGGGGCTGGTACGAAGACACTGGCCGGCCGCGATTTCATCAAAATGGGGGGCTCTCGAAACATAGTTCTGGCGCCGAGCGTGATGGTGCGGACGAGCCTGCAGAAGAAGGTGGGGGGATACTTACCGGATTTGACGCACAGCGGCGATATGGAGATGTGGTTGCGGTTCGCCGCGCATGGCCCTGTCGGCTTCATCGATGCGATCCAGGCTGTGTATCGACGACATTCAACCAACATGTCGGGCGGGTATTCTGCCGAGCAGGACTTCCTTCAACGCAAACTGGCGTTGGAGCACTTCCTTGATAGCTGCGCCGGGGTGCTTCCGGACGTCGATGATCTTCGGTCCTGGCTGACGAACCATCTGGCGCTCGACACGATCAATTGTGCGAGCCGTGCCTTCAATGACGGAGACGTCGGACTATCGGAGCGCCTTTTGGCGGTTGCGTCAAAGCTGGACCCGGCGGTCACGAGATCGCGTCGTTGGTGGCTGCTCGCCTGCAAACGGCGGTTGGGATTGCGCGGGTGGCAGTTGCTGCGACCCGCCATCGAGCGGCTAAAGAGTCGTCCGTTAAGAAGCCGAATTGAGCGGGAGCGGACAGGCAAGCGTATGCGATAGCTGGATCAGGAAGAGGCACAAGAGTTCTCTGAGCCAGGCGAGGATACGGCGGAAGTTGTGGCCGACTGCTGAGAGCACGACGTTGGCGGCGTCGCCGGCGCGGCCTTTGAGATAGCAGCGGCCAAGGTGACCTTCGGCCTTCAGATGTCCGATGATGGGCTCGATGGCGGAGCGGCGCCGGAGCTCGCGCTTGATGGCGCCGAACACGCCGCGCTTCTGGCCCGAAATGAAGACGCGACGTGGATTTTGCGTGTCGTGGCCGCGATATCCCTTGTCGACATAGGCCCGCTCGATCGGACAGCCGGTGAGCGCCTCGGTGCGGTCGATGACGTCCCGCAGGGTATGACCGTCGTAGGGATTATCGGGCAGCGACCTGGCATGCAGTACGAACAGGCCACCGGGAGCTCGGCGATTGTTGGTGACGATGGAGGCCTTCACGCCGAACTCGTAAGGGGCTGAGGCCTTGCCTTTG